>JAKSIB010000001.1 GCA_024399065.1 Fibrobacter sp.
AGATGGACTACCTGATGAACGCCATTCACGCCTGCAAGGCCGGCGCCAACCGTGTCCATTTGCTTAGCGGTGAATTCCAGGGTAGCTTGCTTCAGGAAGTGTTTTCCGCCCGCGGTGACGGTACCATGGTGTACGCCAACCAGTATTCCAGTATCCGCCCGGCAACCATGGACGATATTCCCGATATTCTGCGTATTATGCAGGACTACATCGACAAGGGATTCCTTGTGCCCCGTACCCAGGAAAGCATTTCCGAAAAGCTCAAGGACTACGTGGTGTACAGCATCGATAACAGCATTCACGGCTGTGGCGCCCTCCATGAATTCGAGGACGGTTTTGCAGAAGTGGCCGGCATCGCTGTCAGCGCCAACTACCGCAAGTCCGGTATTGGCGACGCTATCGTTCGCCACCTGATTGAAGTGGGCCGTATGAAGGGCTACAAGAAGTTGTTCCTCCTGACCACCCAGGCTCTGGACTGGTTCTACCATTTCGGATTTGTGGATGGTACTGTGGAAGAACTTCCCAAGTCCAAGCGCGATCACTACAATCATAAGCGCAAGTCCCGTATCTTGATGCTCCCGCTGGAAAAGTAATTATGGCAATGGATTTTAAGAAAATGGAAGACGGCTTCAAGATGATTCTTGAAGGCATGGGCGAAGATGTGAACCGTGAAGGTTTGCTAGAAACTCCGAAGCGCGTTGCAAAGATGTATGCCGAAGTCATGAGTAGCCTCACTGGTGAACAGAAGGCCGAGGATATTCTCAAGACCCGCTTCCATGAAAAGTATGACGAAATGATCGTGGTGCCTAACATTCCCTTCGCCAGCATGTGCGAACATCATTTCCTGCCTTTTACTGGTAAGGCCCATGTGGCCTACATTCCGGGCGATTGCGTGGTGGGCCTTTCCAAGATTCCTCGCGTTGTGGAGTTCTATGCCCGCTTCCCCCAGATTCAGGAACGCATGACCCGTCAGATTGCGGAACTGATCCAGAAGGAATTGAAGCCTAAGGGCGTCGCAGTGCTTTTGGAAGCAAGCCATATGTGTATGACCATGCGCGGTATCAAGAAACCGGGCGCCACCATGGTGACCACCCAGCTTTTGGGTTGCTTTAAGACTGACGAAAAGACCCGCGCAGAATTCTTGGCCAGCATAAACGATCGCTTGCGCTAAATTTCTGCCAAGTAGAAAAGCTGGTTTTGATAATGGAAAATCCTCGGTGATAGCCGAGGATTTTTTTCTTGTGTGTATACAGGGCATCTTTGTATACAAGTTTTTTCAAATTTTTTGAAAAAAAGAATTTCATTTTTGGTGCGAAAAAAGGGCTTTACAACGGCCAAAAATTATTGACAGCCCGTCTTGTAATTACAACGTTGAGTGTGTAAAAATTTTCTGGCGCGGTACTGTATACTGTAAAAAAATCCCTGTGTATACAGAATTTGCTGTGTTAAAAGTTTTTTGTCCATTTGCATGCGTTGTAATTACAACGATTGAAGTTTGGATGTTGTAGTAAAATTTTCTTTGTTGCATACAAATTAACTTTCTTGACATATTGTCCATAGCAACTGTATTGCGGTTTGGAATATTGCGGGCTACGCAAATTAATTTATTGGCGTATGGGTAAAACAAACAAGGAGTAGTTAAATGAAATCCAAATTTCTGAAGATGGCTGTTGTTGTGGCGGCTGCTTTGGCTCTTGTGAATTGCGGTGATGAATCCAATCCCGCAAACCCCGATCAGAATCCGATTGGCGAACTTTCCAGTTCTAGTGATGTAACTGGCACACCTGATGTAGGTGTTTCCAGTTCCAGCGAAATTGCTGGCCCGATTGCTGGTATCTCCAGCTCTAGCGAAATTGCTGGCCCCGTTGCCGGCGTTTCTAGTTCCAGTGAAATTGCTGGCCCCGTTGCTGGTATCTCCAGCTCTAGTGAAAAGCCTGTTGCTGCTTCCAGCTCCAGTGTTGCAGCTCCGAAGTCCAGCTCTTCCGAAAAGGTTATTCCGTCTTCTTCTTCCGCAGCTCCGAAGGGTATCTTCCTTGCAACGGATACCGACGAAAATAAGGACTATATGGAAGTTGAATATCTTGAACGCACCGGTCCGGATGGTGGAGCAATTCTTTCCTACCCGAAGCGTCTTTCTGACACCCAGAAGCACGGCATCGTTGTTTGGGGCCCGGGTGGCGGCACTCCTCCGGGAGATTATCCGGGCATGATCAAGCGTCTCGCATCTCATGGCTTCGTTGTCATTGCTGTTAGCAGCTCTCCTGGTGATGGCTCCAAGGCAATTGCTGCTTTGAACTGGTTGGAACAGAAGGCTAAGGATTCCAATGGCCCGCTTTACAACAAGCTTGACTTCACCAAGGTTGGTTGCTCTGGCCACTCTATGGGCGGCCTTGAATCTGAACAGGCTCTTATCAAGGACAAGCGTGTCATTACCGCTATCATGAATAACAGTGGTGATTTCAGTGGTAACGGTGCAAAGCAGGTTCCCACCGGCATGGGCAAGACTATCGCACTCGTCTACGGTGAAGTTGGTTCTGAAGCTCCGAACGCACAGAACGACTACAACAACCGCGATGTTAAGGTTCCCGCTTGCTTGATCCGTATGGAAAACAACAACTACGGCCATGGTTCTGGTCCGTGGGATGGTCAGGCTGCTACTGTTGCTTGGATGCGTTGGCACCTGGGCGGCGAAGACTTCCGTAAGGCAGACTTTGTCGGTTCCACCGGTAAGTATATCGACGGTCCGGTTTACACTTGGCAGGGCGCTAAGGGTAACTGGAAGGGTCAGTGCAAGAACTTCTAATCCGTTAGTTAGAATTCCTACATAACACACTCCTAAGATCTCTCGGTGAACGCCGAGGGATCTTTTTTGTTATATATTAGAGCGTAGGGCGGGTGAATTTCCGCCTCTAGGAGACATTTATGAACGCAGCTATCCTTACTAACGAGTTCCCGCCGGAAATCTATGGCGGTGCCGGTATTCACGTTAAGTTTTTGACTCAGGAATTGGCAAAGCTTTGCCATGTGGAAGCCCGCTGCTTTGGCGTGCAGAACGATGACGCCGACAATATTCGTGCAATTGGTTTCAGCCGTAAGCTGGGCCTGAACCCGAAGGATGACCGCTTCCAGAAGATTTTCAAGCCCCTGGATATTAACCTCCAGTGGGCTGCTACCATGGATGACATCGACGTTATCCATTGCCATACCTGGTACAGCCACTTTGGCGGCGTTCTCGCTTCCCGCCTGCTGCAGTGCCCGCTGATTCTTACCACCCACTCCTTGGAACCCCACCGTCCGTGGAAGGCTGAACAGCTGGGTGACGGCGGCTATGCCATGAGCTGCTGGATTGAAAAGACTGCTTATGAAGCTGCTGATGGCGTTATCGCTGTGAGCCAGGGCATGAAGCGCGACGTAATGAAGCTTTACGGCGTTCCCGAAGATCGCGTGAAGGTGATTTATAACGGTATTGATCCGGACTTCTATGCACCGACCTTCAGCAACGGCATCCTCGAAAAGTGGGGCGTCGATCCGAATAAGCCTTTTGTTCTGTTCGTGGGCCGTATTACCCGCCAGAAGGGTATCAGCCAGCTGATCCAGGCTATCCCGCAGATCGACAAGAACGCTCAGGTGGTTCTTTGCGCAGGCGCTCCCGACACCCAGGAACTTGCAGACGAATGCAAGGCCCTCATCGAAGAAGTCCAGAAGACCCGCGAAGGCGTTATCTGGATTCAGGAACCGGTTCCGCATGAGGAACTCCGCGTGCTCTACAGCCACGCTACCGTCTTTGCAACTCCGTCCCTCTATGAACCTTTCGGCATCATCAACCTGGAAGCCATGAGCTGCGGTACTCCTGTTGTGGGTAGCGCTGTGGGCGGCATTCCGGAAATCATCGTGGACGGCGAAACTGGCTTCCTGGTTCCCCTGAAGCCTGTTTCTGAAACCAATTTTGAACCGGCCGACCCGAAGGCTTTCCAGACTGATTTCGCCAACAAGCTGAACACTATTCTGGCAAACCCCGAAATGGCAAAGAAGATGGGCGAAGTAAGCCGTAAGCGCGCGATAGACGTATTCAGCTGGAAGGCTATTGCCCAGCAGACCTACGAATTCTATCAGGAATGCATTGAGAGATACAAGAAGGAAGGCAAACGCTAATTTTTTTCAGCGCTTTGCATTTTGAAAGCATAAGAAAAAGGTCCGCAATTTTGCGGGCCTTTTCTAATGCGGATTTTATAAAGACAGCGAATTTAAATCTGCGCGTCCACTAGGATTACTTTGTAATCTTTTCCACGATGGCGCCTGTGGTCAGAAGTTCCGGCAGAACGATTTGCTTGCCTGCGTCACCCTTGGGGTAGATGGCATAGGCGGGCACGCCGGATTTTCCTAGGCTGCGGAGGAGGGCGTTCACGTCGGGAGTTTCGCGGGTCCAGTCAGCTTTCACGCGGGCTACGTTCAGGCTATCCATGGCGCGGGTAAAGTCTTCGCGGTTCAGGACGGCGGCCTCGTTAGCCTTACAGGTAATGCACCAGTCGGCGGAAACATCGATGAATACGGTGCGTCCGGCCTTTGCCATTTCTTCAATGAGGGCGGGGCTGTAACGGTACCAACCGTCTTCCGTCATCTGTTCCGCCATGCGGGCGTCAAAGCGGAACTGCACTTCAGCTTCGTAGCGTGGAGCGAGAATTCCGAACCATGCAATAAATAAGACCGCTGCGGCGCCAACAGCTACGCCGATTTCGCGAATGAAGGCGACGCCTGGCGGGGCGATCTTGCCCAAGGCTACGCTTGCTGCGATGGAAAGTACTGCGACAACTGCGAAGATACCGACGCCTACGCCGCCGGCTTGTTCATTTACAATCCAGAGGAGCCATACGACGGTTGCCAAAAGCAATGCGCCCATTATCTTCTGCAGCTTCACCATCCAGGCGCCCGGCTTGGGCAAAACCTTGAGCATACTAGGGAAGGCACTGACTAAAAGGTAGGGGGCTGCAAGTCCCAGGCCTGCGGCAGTAAAGAACAGAAACAGCACCGGGGCGCTAGCGGTAAAGGCGAAGCCCATGGCGGTACCGAGGAAGGGTGCGGAGCAGGGGGTGCTCAAGAGTACCAGCAATGCGCCTGTGAAGAAGGCGCCAACAAGGCCAGACTTTTGACCGGCGGCGTCCATCTTGGTGGTGGCGCCCCAGGGAAGCCATACTTCGAATACGCCGAAGAAACTCATGGCGAATGCGGAAAGGATCACCACCATAAAGGCGATAAAGCCTGCGCTTTGGAATTGCATGCCCCAGCCTGCATTGCCGCCGCCGATCTTGATGATGGTGATGATGGCTGCCAGCACCCAGAAACTGACGAGGATGCCTGCTGCAGTGCTAACGCCTAATGCGAGAAGTCTACCGCGGCTTTCGCCAGCCTGCTTGATGAGGCTGAAGAGCTTGAGGGAAAGTACCGGCAACACGCAGGGCATCAAGTTCAGGATTGCACCGCCGAGCAAGGCGAACAGCAATAGGGCAAGCGTGCCGGCGGCGGGACCGTTCTCTTCATTTGTTACGGGCTCGGCTTCAGAACTTGCTGGAGTTGTCGCGACGGTCGCGGCGGTTGAGTCTGTATTTTCCTTAGCTTCATCATCGAAAGCTATGGCGAATTTCTCACCATCGTTTTTTTTTACGGAACCAAGGCTCATGCCCTTGATGTCAATAGTCTTTTCTGCAGGAGCGAGGCAGATGGAATTGTCGCAGGCCTGGTAATGGAATGTCACCTTGGTAGTGGTACTATCGTAGCCATCTTCGACAGATTCAATGGGAAGTTCCACCTGGAAGTTTCCGCGGAATACCAGGTTCTCCAAATCCAGGGCTTCGCTGTATTCCTTGATGGCGGTAGGCCACTTGGGTTCGCCGAACTTGATACCTTGTGCCTCCACATCAATGGAGGAAGGCTTCAGAAATTCATCGGCAGCGACATTGGCGTTTACATGCCAGTTGTCAGGAATGACGATGTTCACAATCAGCTTGGAATCCTTGCTCAGCGCGCCGGTAGAATAATCCATCCACATGTCCGGAGGAGGCATGCTGTTCATGTTGAATTCCTGCGCATAGGTTGTCAAGGGTAGGATAAGAAAAAAAGCCAACATCAATGCATTTTGCAAACAGTTGTTTGCAAAATTTTTTAAGGTCTGTTTTTTCGTGTTCATTTTCATAAATTAGAACCCAACTGAAAGACCGCTGTCAAAATTCTCGTGTTTACTATATGCCTAAACAAGGAATTTTAACAGAACTAAATCAAAAACTAGAACGCGTTTGGAAGGAAAACGCAACACAAATCTATAAACTTTGCTCTCGGAGGAGTAATTCCATTGAGGTTGCGAAGGACCTTTTTCAAGATGTCGCCTTAAAATTCTGCAAATCGGCGCATTCCTTGAATTTGGATGAACCGATGGCTTGCTGGTTTTCGGTGGTCGTAAAGAATGCCTATTGCGATCAGTTTCGTCGTCGGTTCCGGGAAACTTCCTTTTCTTGCCTAGCCGAGAATGGAATCCCCTACGATGTAATTCCTGCCAGTGCCTCGGTGCATTTCAATGACGAGGCAGGGCAAGCGGATGCTGAAAAAGAATTGTATTTCCTCATGTCGGAACTGAATGCCCGTGAAAGAGCTTCCGTTGAATTGACTTTCTTGGAAGGGGTATCCTTGGATGAGGCTTGCGTTTCACAACAGGTCTCAAGACGAGGCTTTACGAAAAGAAGACAGAAAGCATTTTTGAAAATGCAGAAAAAAAGGAGGGACATCAACAATTTTCTTGAAAAGAACGATGCTCTGACGCTTATTTTGAAAAAGTTGCTAACAAAGGCTGGGTAAATTTCGTAATTTTTCAGTGTGAAGTTTTTCTCGTATATCATCGCTATTCTTCTTTGTGTTTCGGAGGCTGCCGCATTTGATGTCTGGTGGTCCTTCTCGTATCCTTATCCTATACGAGACGGTGTGCCCTATGAAAACGGAGTGCTTCTTGCCACTGCCGGAGGCGTCCGCTATAGAACCCCGAAGGAGGATGTGACCTACCATTCTGAAGATGGTCTGGAAACTTCTGAAATTTACGCCATTGCATCTACGGGAATTGGAATTTTTGCCATTTCGGAATTTGGACAGGTTGCGGTTTTTCACGAGGCGAAAAGGGCGTGGCAGGTACTGAACCGATCCTATGTGCAAAATTCGGCTCGTGCAGTTCCCGGTGCGACTGTAGGCGCAGGCGCTCTTCTTGTGATTGGCTTTGAAGATCGTTTGGCATTCTTTGACATTGAATCCGCTTCCTCTATCCTGACCATAAACCGAGTCGGCCCAAGAAAGCTTGCTACGGATGGTATTGTCCGTGTTGCCGTTCATAATGATTCGCTGTATGTTCGCCTTAAGAATGATGAGGTGTACGCGCGTCTAATGGACTGGGACGGTATTCGTTCTGATACCCGCCTAGCTGATCCTGAATCATGGGATTTGGTGGACGATTACAAGGACAACAAGGATTTGAAGCTGCGTGATTCCTTGTGGACCATTTCTACCAAGAAAGGCAAGTATAAAATAACCGACTACAGCATCGACTTTGAAAAAGATGGTGAAGTTGAAAATCTTGCCTATCAAAAAGATTTCCAGCTGGAAGGCCTTTATGAAATAGCTGCAATGCCCAGGGGCGGTTTCCTAGGTGCGTCCGTAAAAGGAAAAATCGCCGTAAGCGATGGCAGTATTTGGAACGTCTCCCCGTTCTTTGGTGGAAAGGGTAGTGATGGTGCTACAAAGGACCACCGGTTAAAGGTACTTTCTATATTGCCCGATGGAACTTCCTTCTTCCATGTCTGGGGGCTGGGTTTCTTCATTCTTTCTCAGAATGCGGGTTCCGTGGAACATTCCTTCTTGTCTAAGGACAACTACTGCTACGAAAATTTTGCCGCAGGTTGGACGATTGCTATTGGCTCCACTCCGGCTCCCGACGGTTCTGGATTCCTTACTGCGGTTATAGGACCTGCTGAAAAGCGAGGCGGCTATACCTTGGCCTATTTCACGAAGAAGGGCGAAGTCCACTGCGCTCAGGTTGACTCTGTGTTCTCTACGGGTGGACCGATGTATTCTACCATTGACGAAAATGGTTCCTGGGTCGTGTACATGGGAGCCAAGGAAGGTCTTGGTTCTGACAATGGTAGCTTTGATATTATCCGTTTCCGCTCCCCAAAGTCTCGAGGCAATGAAATCGTAATTGACTCCGTGAGAACGATTGGCGGCGTTACACCTCCGATTGTTGACGTTGCCTATGATTCTATAGGCAAGCGTATCTGGATGGTTTCTTCTACAAACCTGTTCTATTACGACGATGAACAGGATACCCTGTATTCTCCGTTGTCCATTAATGGCTTGCGCGGCGCGGACTTCTCGTCCATCGAAGCTGATGCTCATGGTAACCTGTGGACGGGAACTTCTAACCAGGGCGTTTACAGATTGTCGCAGAAGGGAAAATCTCCAGACACGCTTTCCGTTATCCGTTTCACGACAAAGAACGGCTTGTTCAAGGATGATGTTCGTGATGTTGCCATCGACCCTGTTCTGGGCGTAGGCTGCTTTGCTCATGAGAACGGCGCCTCCTGCTATAGACGCAATGATTTCTTGAGTGCAAAGAAAAATATGACGGATTCTGCCGATGTTGATGTAAAGGCATTCCCTATTCCGTTTAGACCTAAAATTCATGGTTACTTCACAATTGCAAACATTGCAGAAAATGCGACGGTAAGCATTTACAACAAGGGTGGCGCATTGATCCGCTCCTTTAGTAATGACGAGATTGTTGGTGGTAAGCTGGAATGGTACGGAAAGGGTCGAGACCAACGTTTTGTTGCTCCCGGAGTCTATTATTACGTTGTGAATACTCCTTCCAAGTCGAAGAAGGGAAAATTCATTATCATCCACTAGAAGGTTTTTATGAATAAGTTTTTTGGATTTTGCGTTGTTGCCTTAGTGCTTTCCCTGGTGTCCTGTGCAGGCGAACGCCAGGGTTTGGTATGTGAAGAAATCGAATACCGTTTGAATACCATGACTTATTCTCCGGACCAGCGTGCCTATATGGAAGAGGAACTTAGGACCTGCCGCGATGAGGAAGCCCAGAAGAGGGGAGCCGATGCGGCCTCCCGCCAAAGCATTTACGATCGCTATGCTGCAAGTGATACAACTTCTGGAGATTCTGCCAGGGAAGTTTCTGTTTCCGAAGCATTGCAGGATTCGTCTGGCGTGAAAACCGAAAGTATTTACGACCGCTATTCCAACAAGAATGGGGAGGCTAGTCCCGATACATCTGCCGACGATGCTTCCAACTTCCAGTAATAGGGCTTATTGATGGCTATTGTGCAAACTCTTGCTGGTGAAAATTTTGAACCGGAACTTCCGAAGCGCCTGCTGAAAATTGCAGACGATATTATTGCAGCCGGTGGCCGTGCCTATCTGGTGGGTGGCTGGGTTCGCGATGCGCTTCTTGGAAAAAATTGCCGCGACTACGATGTCGAAGTTTACGATCTTGAACAGGATCAGTTGCTTCCTATTTTGTCCAAATATGGTAAGACAAATTTGGTAGGAAAGGCTTTTGGTGTCATCCATCTTTCTATGAAGGGTGAGTCACTGGACTTTTCGTTTCCCCGTACAGAAAGCAAGGTGGGCTATGGCCATAAAGGGTTTGTGGTAAAGACCGATGCTAAGCTTAGTTTCAAGGAAGCCGCCCTACGCCGTGACTTTACGATTAATGCCATGGGTATGGAACTGCCCGACTTGAAGCTTTGCGATCCTTACGGTGGCATTGATGACTTGAAGTCTCGCTGCTTGCGTCATGTGGGGCCTGCTTTTGCGGAAGATTCCTTGCGTATTCTTCGCGGTGTTCAGTTTGCCAGCCGATTCGCCTTGAACCTTGCTCCAGAAACAGTGGAGATGTGCCGCACCCTTTCGCTGGATGACTTGAGCATTGAACGTCTTTTCGAAGAATTCAAGAAATGGCTTTTGAAGCCGGGTAAGCCGTCTCTCGGTTTGAAGGCTTTCATTGACATTAAACTGGATGAGTACTTTCCTGAAGTGAATACCTCCGGTGAACTTCTTGACGCCATGGTTGGCTGCAGAAAGGGCTTGACGGATGAAGAAGCCGCGGAACTAGCCTTTGCCGCGTTGCTTTCTGGAAATGCTTTCCCAGGTAACGGTTGTGAAGATGTGAAGGCGCTTGCCAACAAGTTCCTTGCCCGCATTACAAATGAAATTCATCTGGTGCGCAAGGTCCCTGAAATTCTGAAATGCTACAGCGAACTGAATTATGAAACGGTTCCGGCGGCTCCAGTGCTGCGCCGCCTTGCGGTTCGTCTGGATGGATTGAAGCTTTTGGCCTTGCTGGTAAAATCCACCCCGAAAACTCAGTTCAAGTCCGCCTCCTTCGCGGAAGACCTTTGGGGCGCCGCGGAATCCCTTGGCGTTCTTAACGTCGCTCCGCAGCCTTTCCTCACAGGAAAAATGCTTATTGATCTCGGTGTAAAGCCGGGCAAGCAGATGGGCGAGATTATCAAGAAGAGTTTCGAACTCCAGCTGGATGGCGAATTGACGAACGCCGACGCTGCCCTTGCCTGGGCTAAGGCAGAACTTTCCGCATAGGGAAACGCTCCGCCTCTTGGATTTTTATTTCCAGCGGAACAAGCCGGTGATGCCTGCGGGAACGCAGAACACGATCATCGGAATTTGAATCAGTTCGGTAGGGATGAAAGCGAACATCTGGCGTTTGGCGTGGAGCTTTGCTGCGGCGATGCTCAGGAACACAAAGTCCACGATAATCTTCGGCAGGATGGAGAATACGCACCACTGCCAAGGACAATCCAGAAGCAATACGCACCACGGACTGATGAACATCCAGATGTAGTAGGTGTAAATCAAGGTCAGCAGGAAGATGTAGGCCTTGCTTTCGTAGCTGGTGCCGTTGCTGCTCCAGCGGGCGCGCTGGTTGAACAATTGCTTCCAGGTGTCCACAGGGGCGGTTTCAATAACAGCGTCCTTGTCCAGGTTGTAGCAGACCTTGGTGCCGGGGATTTTCATCATCTTGTGGATGAGCATGTCGTCGTCACCGCTACTTAAATTGATCAGGTCGCCGAATCCGCCCACTTCGAAGAAAAGTTCCTTTTTGTAGGCGAGGCATGCGGCGCTAGCCACAATGGGGTGACCCCAGCTGAATCCGGCCCCTTCCATGGCGGTGTATCCCAAGGTTTCCAACTTCTGGAAAAGGTGGGGCATGGTGCGGCTGCCGTTGTTCTGTTTCGGACCTTGCACGATGCAGATTCCGTCCACAAAGCGGCCAGCCATGGAGGTAATCCAGCTCTTGCGTGGAATGCAGTCGGCATCCATGGTCAAAAGGATTTCGTTCTTGGCAATCTTGAATGCACTTTCCAAGGCACGCTTCTTGGGGCTTGCGATTTGGGGCAAGTCCTGGGGGAGGCTAAGAACGCGGAACTTGGGATGGTCCTTGGCGAAGTTCTCGAGAATTTCCTTGGTGCGGTCGGTGGAACGGTCGTCTACGCAAATGACTTCCCATTCGCCGGCGTAATCTTGTTCGGCCAGGGCTTCCAAAGTTCTCTGGGCGAATTCCTCTTCATTGCGCATGGGCACCACAACGGATACGCTGGGGGTGGCCTTAGGACCTTTGTAACGGCGCGTGCGGATAAGTCCTATAATGAAGAATAGGAACAAAAGCGTATAAATCGCCGTTAAACATGCAATGAGAATTCCACCCATGGTGAACCAAAATTAGAAAAAAGGGCTGTCCGTTAGACTTGACTATATCCATTTTTGCTACTTTTCAAGGCATGATTCACCCTTCCGCATTTGTTCACCCCTCTGCAAAAGTTCACGAATCGACCTTTATCGGCCCGTGGTGTCTTGTGGACGAGGGGGCTGAAATTGGCGAGGGAGTCCGATTGGAAAGCCGAGTCCATGTCTATGGCGGTGTAAAAATCGGCGCCAATACACGTGTTTTCGACGGGGCTGTTCTTGGCGCTCCTCCCCAGGATCTAAAGTATGCCGGGGAACCGACCCGCCTTGAGGTGGGGGAGAACTGCACCATCCGTGAATACTGTACTTTGAACCGTGGCACTGTTCAAGGTGGTGGCTGTACTCGCGTTGCAGACAAAGTATTAATTATGGCTTACTCTCACGTGGGGCATGATTGTCAAATTGGCCGTGGGGTGGTCATCGCCAACGGCTGCCAGCTAGGTGGCCATGTTCGCATTGGTGAATTTGCTACTATCGGTGGCGTTACCGCCATCCAGCAGCGCAATCAGGTGGGCGCCTACGCTTTCGTGGGCGGAACCTACAAGGTGGACAAGGATGTTCCGCCCTGCAGCAAGGCCTTCGGTTCCCCGATACGCTTCGGCGCCTTGAACCTTCACGCCTTGCGCCTCCATCCCGAGGAATTCCCCCAGGAACGTATTGAATTTTTTGAAAAGGCTTTCCGCGAACTTTACCGCGGCAAGCGCCCCATGGCTGAAGTCATCGAGGAACTGAAAAAAGGCCCGGAACCATTGTTCCAAGCCTTCTTCGATGAACATTGGGGCGGCACGATCATCCGCCCGTAAATTCTGGGGTTAACCCCGTTCTTGCATCCTACAGACCGAATGCTGCGGGGAAACCTTCGTACCAAGAATCATCATTTCGGCTGTAGGCTTCGAAACCACCAACCTTAGTGAATCCCCAGTACTGCCAGGAAATGTCGTAATCTTCCACGATCTTGATGACTTCCTTGGCCCATCTTGCCTTCATCTTTGCGGACGGCAAGGTGTTGTAAGTGTTGTTGCACTTTGATGTGTTGGCGAAGTCACCACCACCGGAAATACCGAATTCACTCATGTTCATAGGAACGTGTCCGCCGTTTACGTCCGGGTAGAGCTTTTGTGCCAAGGCAACGTACTTTCTAAAGTCTGCGGCTGCAGTCACGTCGTATACTTCGTCGCCTCTGCAGTTGTAGGAGTGGCCTTGGTGAGAGTATGTATAGGGCTCGTAATAGTGGCCAGTGTAGATGATGTTTCCGTCTTCCGGCAATTCGAGCATACCGAGTTCGCCGAATTTTGCTGCCTGGTAGGCTTCAAACATGATAGTCTTGCCGGGAGCGTTTGCACGGATGACCTTGTATGCGTCCAATTCGAATTCGGCGACAAGGTTTGCGAACTTACAGGTAGGTTCGTTAATGATTTCTAGAACGACCATGCTGTCGGGGAATTCTTCCATTTCCTTTGAAACTTGATTCCAGAGAGAAAGGAAGTGCATCTTTTCGTCAATGAAGGCTTGCGGATTTGTTACGTAGTTACCGCAGGCATCGTTCAATTCGTCGTAGTGGTGGAAGTTGACAATAACTGCAAGCCCCTGGGCCAAAGCGAGCTTGATGTCTTCCTTGACGCCGGCCAGGCGTTCTGCATCTACCGTATGAGTGCTGTAGTCGGAGTCGAACTGCCAGCGTACCGGGAGGCGTACGGAGTTGAAGCCGGTAGCCTTGATGACGGCGAAATCGTCATCTTCAATGCAGTTGCCCCAGCTGCAATCCAGACTGTTGCCCTTGGAATCCCAAGAGTTGCCGAGATTGATACCCTTGCCGAGACGCTTGTTCATTGCACGACCCAGGGAGTAGTCGACGGGAACCGCGACCCTGGTGGTGTCAGGCTGATCTTCCGGATTTTGTGCAAGAGTGTGGTTTCCGCCACCTTGGTCACAAGCCATCAGACCGAGGCTGAAAATAAGTGCTAACGGGAATAATCTTTTCATTTTGCCCTCAAAGGTAAAATTGTTGTTTACAAAGATAAATTACACTTTTTATAGTGAAAGGTGTTCTGTATTGAAAAAATAATGTGTATACCGAAGAAAACAGCCTAAAAGCGCTAAATTACTGAAAAATAAGGGAGTTATGGTGATATATGGCAACTTTTTTGGAACGCCGCTTTTCCGTCTACTAAAAAAACAATTTATATTGTAGCATATCCGAATTTGGAGACTTTTTGATATTATGAAAGCAAATCCGCATAAAGCAAGTTGGTTGTGCGCCCTTGGCGTACTCCTGATGGCATCATTCTCTTTTGCTGGCTATGGGTTTAGCGACTACCGCGACCGTGACCAGTCCCGTTTTGAAACTAAGCAGGCTAAGCCCTTCCGCCCGGACAAGGACGTCGTGTCCGTGGTCATGCGTGAAGCTATTCCTCGTGGCGGTGGCTATACCTACCAGTATCCCCGTGAAAACCCGGAACCGGTTCTCACCGACAAGTTTGCTATGGAAGGTGCTCTTTCCATGGAAATTGAACTTATCGCAAGTGACTACTCCGGTGTGGCTATCTGTATTGCAGGTTCTGTGAACCTCGAACCGTACTACGAGGAAGGCGTCCTCGAGTTCTGGATCAAGGGCGCCCAGGGCGGCGAAAACGCCTTGTTCGTGCTCGTTGACGACGGTGTCAAGACTGGTGGTGAATCCATGCAGGTCAAGCTCCGTTCCAAGAGCCTTGGTGAAATTACTACAGAATGGAAGCGCTTCAGCATTCCTTTGAAGCTCTTTGGTAAGACCGGTGTGTACTGGGATGCCAAGAACACTCGCGAAGTTATGTTGCCTTTCAGCTGGTCCAACTTCAAGGGTTTCCGTATCGAAGTTCGTAAGGACGAGAACGAATCCTTCAAGGTTTGGCTTGACGATATCGTCATTAAGAAGCAGGGCAAGGCCTACGAAGGTCCGTCCAACTATCCGTTCCGTAACGAGATTTAAGAGGTTTTATGCGTAAATTACCCATAATTGCTACGACTTTGCTCTGCTCGTCTCTGGCTCTTGCCCAGTACGAGGATGAAACTGTCCAGGACGAATCCGTTGCAGCGGAAAGTTCTGTAGAAGCAACTGAAGAGGCTGCTCCTGCTGAAGAAGCTGTAGAAGAAGCAGCTCCTGCAGAGGATGTTGCTTCTGCTGAAGACTCCGTACCTGCAGAAGATGTTGCTCCTGTTGAAGAAGTTTCCACTGTTGAAGAAGCTCCCGCAGCCGCTCCTGCTGAAGAAGCTCCCAAGAAGGAACTGGCAAGCACCGGTTCTGTGAAGGGTCCGGCACCTGTGGTCGGTGCTCCTGCAACAATGGCTCCCGCAGCTCAGATTGCTGCTGTTGAAGACAATACCGATGGTCTTGTGGAAAACATGGAATCCACCCTCATGGGTAAGGACGATCTGCCCCTGGCAGTCTCCGGTTACATGGCCTTCCGCCTCAAGAACTTCCATTACTCTGAACCGAGCCCCTATGTCCGTAACGACTTGGCTCGCACTGCAGTGGACGCTGTCTTGAACGTGAACATTGTGGCTATGCCCAACTCCTACATGACCTTGTGGACTAACCTGTCCTTGCCGTTCGATCTGTCTGGTCTTTATACCAACTACCTCGGTAGCCAGCCGACAGACGTCCCGACTCACGACGAACGTGTTCAGTTTGACCACTCCACCGACTACTATGCAGCAACCATCAACGAAGAAATGAACTTCGGCGTTGACATCCGTGCTGGTGTCTTCGGTGCATACGTCACTGCAGGTGGTGTTATCTGGGCAAACTCCTCTCCGCTTACCATGTGGGAACGTGAAACCAACCCGCGTTTCGCTTGGCAGTATGAATTGTTCGAAGATGAAAAGACTGTAAGTACCTACTATAAGGAAAAGGTCTTTAAGCCTGTCAAGGAAGGTGGCCGTGCATTCTGGACCAACCGTTCCTTCGGTGGTGTCTTCGCAAACGTCTACCAGTTGCCGTTCGACTTGAAGGCTCAGTTCCTCTTGTCTCAGCCGGCTGATGCAGACATCGCTACCCGTGATGGTCTCCGCATCTACGGTGGTCAGCCTGGTGAACTTGAAATGTCCGGTGGTTACGACTTCCGTGGTTCTGTCTACAGCGGTCGTCTTGCAAAGGAAAAGATTGCGGACAACTTAACCGTTGGTTTGAACTACATGGGTGTCGTATTTGACAACGACATTATCTATGAGGATGAATTCCGTAACCAGTGGATCAACTACTCCAAGGTCGGTCCGACTATCCTGAATTCCCATACCGCTTCTATTGACTTCAAGGGTAACATCACCCCGAAACTCTATGTGATGGCTGATGTGGGCGTCAGCATGACCGACTCTGTAAGATTCGACCGTGTAACTGATGCTGCCGGCTATAACGAAAACAACCCGTCTTCTGGTTACCTCGCCGACGCTTACCATAAGAGCATGAACAAACCGCAGGTTGGTGTCTATGTCAAGGCTCAGAGCAAGTACATTGAAGGCTGGCCGATGACTGTGGAAGCCATCTACTTGCCGAAGGAATTCTACTCTCCGTATTCCTTGACCAACCCGTCTCGTTTCGCTGCATGGCGCAAGGATGAATTCTACCTGAATGGTGGTTCCATGCGTTACAGCCCCAACATGGCTGGTATCAACTTCAAGTTGGA
Source organism: Fibrobacter sp. (assembly GCA_024399065.1). NCBI lineage: Bacteria > Pseudomonadati > Fibrobacterota > Fibrobacteria > Fibrobacterales > Fibrobacteraceae > Fibrobacter > Fibrobacter sp. Next base: position 16,464 of record JAKSIB010000001.1, read on the forward strand.
ACCCACCTTCAACCGCGGTTACTTTGACGTCCAGTACGGTCAGCACCGTCAGGTCGAAGAAGGTCAGGATGTGATTTCCTTTAACTATCGCTTGAATGGCCGTAGCATTTGGGAAAGCTCCAATTCCTGGACCAAGCATAAGCCGCTCTTCATTGCTGACTCCGGTAATGCCGATGGTTCTGGCTACATTGCCCGTACTGGTACTATGATTCCTTCTGGCGAAGGCATCAAGCAGTATCGTCAGCAGGGTGGTCTCTATGGTGGTACCTGGGAAATGTGGGAATCCTTCGTTGCATACGAAAGTGCTGACCAGATCCAGAAGGGTGAAGTTCCGTCTCACGCCAAGTGGTCTTCCTACCTCTCCTTCATGGGTGGTTATGATATTGGCGGCTGGTTCGGTACCGATCGCACTATCATGATGACTGGTTATGCTGCTCTCTCCGGTGTTTCCACTTCCTTCACTCCGCTCGCCTTTAGCGAAAAGCAGGATGACATGCTGTTGTGGAGCTTCTTCGGTCAGTTTGAACCGTCTGTTGCTGTGACTCCGACCTTCCACATGGTTGGTATCCTGGGTCTTGAAACCTTCCGTGCAGAAAATGCTTACGTTTCCGAAGCATACTACTCCACCATCAAGAAGGGTGTCCTTTACGACAACTACTCCAAGAGCTTCCAGAGAAAGGCTCCGATCAACTACTTGGAAACCGCTCTGGGTATCGGCTTTGATTGGGACTTCTCTGACCGCGTCGGTCTGCATGCCCGTTACAAGTTCATGACTCATTCCGATGAAGTTATTTCTGCTAATGATTGGCATTCTCACTACATTTCCGCCGAAGTTAAGGCTTGGTTCTAATCGGGGGTGCTGAAATGAAAAAGACTATGAATATGAAAAAGACTTTTGCTGCTCTCCTTACAGCTTCTGCAGTCGCCTCTGCTGCTTCTGTCGCAGAGAACCAGGAACTGTTGGAAAGCAAGGTTGACTCCATCAATGCTAAGCGTGGCCTTGAAGTTACCGGAAGCATCCGTGCCGTAGCTCAGTCCACTTCCTTTAGCACAGAACAGGATCCTACCGGTCTGAATAAGCTTCCGAACGTGGAAAAGGATGAATTTGTTGATGCCGACATTAACTTCGGTTTCCGTCCTTTCGAAAACGTTCGCGCAAACATGACTCTCCGTTTGGGCGCTGGCATGCAGGAATACTTCGCTGCCGCAGCAAAGACGATTTCCGTACCTTGGATTGACATCCAGGGCAATATCGGCAACAACTTCCACTGGATCGTGGGTGACTTCCGTCAGCAGTATTCTCCGCTGACCTTGTTCACTCCGGGTGTCGATATCATGTACGAAGCTCAGATTTTCGCCCGTCAGCGCTACATGGCCCAGCAGCAGCAGATGCTTGAAGGCAACCAGCGTAACCTGCAGGGTGTGAACCTCCAGTTCCGCCAGAATCTTGGCGCTGTTCCTGGTGAAGTTCGTGCTGAAGGCATCTTTGCTCGCTTGAACCGCACTTCTGTTCTGGACCTTGGTGGTGCAGAAGGTAACATCCTTCCGAACGATACCGTTCCGGGTTCTTCTCAGGCATCCAATATGGATAAGTGGTTGGCTTCCGCTAACCTCGAATGGTTGCCGCTTAACAGATCCGCTTACTTGGGCGCAACTGCAATGTACATCTTCGACAACGAAGATTCCCGTTCCTACACTTACCGCCATCCGGATGAAGTGACTACGGAACCGTACGAAATGCAGGCTATCAACCCCTACGAAAGTGATCCGCAGAAGACTATGGTCGCAAGTGTTCGTGCCGGTGGCGATATTGCTGGCATCCTGAACAACAAGAACCTTGTGCTTGACTTGATGGCTGAAGTCGCCCTTTCCAACGATGCAGTCTATGATTCTGCATGGGCTTTGGATGGTAACGGAAACTTCGCTTTGAACACTGAAGGTCTTCCTTACATGACTCGCAATGAAGAAAGTGTAAGTGGCATGGCCCTCTTGGTTGATGCAAACGTTGGTTACAAGACTGATTCCTGGGGTGTAAACCTCGCTGTAGACGTTGTTTACAACGATAAGGATTGGTTTAACAATCTTGCTCAGTCCCCTTCCTTCTTTGCTCAGCGAATTATGAACTCTGACAAGGATCAGCAGAATATTGACGGCGAAGTTCATCAGACTGCAAAGTATGGTGTTAATGCTCCGCTCTATTCTTCCTTCGATGCTCTTTATAACTTTGCTCCGAAGTTCTCCCCGGTGGCAACCACCATGGGTACCGACGACAACGCATTCAAGGGTCATGACGACTACAGCTACGACGTAGCTCCGTACAACAAGAATTCCTGGACTACCAACGTCTATTCCAAGGCTCAGTTGGCTCTCCTCGAAACCTTGTCTGATCCGGCCTTGCAGCTTGCCTTGCCCAATGGCCTTGCTACTGCAAACCGCGTGGGTGGTCGCGGCGTGCTGACCGCAAACTTCAAGGACTTCGCAGAAGTTCAGGGTTTGGTCAGCGTCTTCCAGCATGTTACCCCGCTGAGCGTCCAGTCTGTTGACGCCCTTGGCGCTCCGGTTGAATTGAGCTTCAAGTCTGCAACCTTTATGGAATTCGGCGCCGGTGCTAAGGTCGATGTCTTCAAGATTCTCGGCTTCAGCAAGCCCCTCGAAATTTCTGGTTCCTATAAGCACTCTGAACGTACCATGGAAACCGACGGCTGGGCAACCCAGGGTCAGCTCGATGGCACTTCTGAACTCAAGAGTGACTTCATCAACGCAGGCGTGTATGTTCAGTACCTGCCTCGCCTTGGTGTAAACCTTGGCTTCCAGATGATCAATACCGAATTTAGCGACTTTGCCCAGGCTCAGTCTGGTCAGCTTGCTCCTCTCATGAAGGGCAATCAGATGCAGTGGATGGTCGGTCTCGACTACAACATTGCTCCTCACGCATGGCTCGCCATTAACTACGGTATGATTTCCGTTGCTAATGAGTATAATACCTCCAATGTAGTTGCAGCTGGTTCTGCAGAGAACGCAATCACCTTGCCCAACTACTACGACGTAAACAAGGATGCTGGTGGAACTTTCAAGCATGAGTTCTCTCAGTCTATCCTCGAAGCTTCCCTTAATGTGGAATTTTAATGGGAGGGTGCGAATATGATGTTTAATAAGAATCTTTCTATTTTCGGTCTTGCTTCTGCACTTCTGCTCTCCACTACAGCATTCGCTGAAGAAGACGTTCAGGTGCAGCAGAAATCCCTGCTTGAAAAGCTGGACTCCCTGAACGCAGCCGTTCTTGGACTTAAGATCAACGGTACCGCAAAGGCTGGTGTTCTTACTTCCATGTCCAACTCTGATATGTATCATGCAGACTCTCCGACTCAGGAAAGCCAGGCATTCAGTGATGCAAACCTTGTTTTTACCGCACGTCCGAGTGCCGAAACTGAAATCCGCGCAGAACTCCGCCTTCACAAGGATTGGCAGAGTGCTTACGATGAAAATAATAACCCGGTTATTGGTCACTGGTTCTCTTACGACGGCAAGATCCTGAATAAGCATGTAGACTTTAACTTGGGCTATATGCGTGTCGGTTACACCCCGTATACCTTGTACACCCCGCAGCAGCTGCTCCTTCAGGAACCTGAAGTCTTTGCCCAGAAGCGCGTTGAAGCTTTGGCTCAGCGCAACCTGGATACCACTTCTGCTCGCCTGATGCAGGGTTTGAATGTGGATTACCATAGCGGCCAGGTTGGTCCCTTGAGCGATATCCATGCTCAGGTCACTGGCGCCCGTATGCGTAATGCCGCTAAGAAGGCTGACCAGGTGTTCTTTGACTTCGACTACGCCGACCGTTACTTCTACGGTTTGCGTGCTGGTGCTGAAGCCTTTGGCGCAAAGCTCGGCGTGAACTACACCGATGTATTTGACCGTCAGTTGGGCATCCGCACTCGTTTGCAGGACGGTGATACCGTTTCCATCGAAGACAATTCCGTTCTCTCTGTGGAACTCGGCTTCGACAGCAAGACTCTCTTGCCGAGCTTGCCGTTCACCGTCGGTTTGAATGGCGAATTTGCAATGTCCTCCTGGGCTAACGAAAGAGAATTCCTTATCCATGCCGATAAGAAGAAGTACGCTGTGATGCCGACTGAAATCGAAGGTGACTCTGCAACCTATATTCAGGTTCAGACTTCCTACGAAACTGTGGCAAAGCAGGAGAAGGTTGCTGACAATAGCGGTACTGCTTTCTATGTGCAGCCCTACGCTACTGTGGACCTCGCCGGTATTAAGAGCGACTTGAAGGTTACCTACGTGCAGAACGATAAGGACTTCTGGTCTGAAATGGCTTCCAGCCCGGTTTACCGCGGTTCTGCAACCATCTTGAATGCCAACGCATTCTACAGCAACGATGTCTATACAAACCTTGTGAACAACTTTGGCATGTCCAGCTTGGAAAACATGTACTTCGCAGTATATAATTCCAATCCGTTGAACGCAAGCAACTTGCTGAGCACCGAAAGTAAGAATGCCTTGTCTTCCGAAGGTGAAAACAAGTCCTACCTCTACTCTCGTTTGTACAACAACTACAAGAACGCTCACTTCTACCGTAACGGCTACAAGGCCGACGTGATGAAGCGCTATGAAATTCAGAAGGCTCTCCTCAACATGGATCCGTCTTCCAACATGGAAATGCCTTATGGCCTTTCCACTCCGGATCGCAGTGGTTTGATGATGAACCTGAACTTCTCCTGGAACGACGCTCTTGAAGTTAACGCAGTCTTTGCTATGATGAACGAATCTGCAGCAGACTCTTACGACGACAACGGTGTTGCAGTCTTGGATGCTAACGGCGACAACGTTCAGGAATCCAACGACTACATGCGTTACGGCATCGGTCTCTCCCTTGACATCGGCCGCTTCATCCCGGTTCTTGAACGCAAGATCAAGATGCAACTCTCCTATGATCATACCGAAGAAAGCGCCTTCCTCAAGCGTGCAACAAACCGCATGATGGCCGGTCTCTCCTTGGATATCTACGGTCCTGTATCCCTCATCGGTGGTTTCCATTCTTCTGCTAAGGAATTTGGCAAGCCGCTGGTTATCGGTGATGCAAGAATCTATAAGACCGAAGAAACCTTGTTGCTTGCTGGTCCGCGCGTAAAGATTACTCCCAACTCCTACGTATCTGTTCAGTATGGTATGTTGGGCGACAAGCTGACCTTGGGCTCCTTGGTCCCGGGTATGCCGAACGACGAACTTTCCATTGACAAGAACGTTATCATTGCCGATGTAACGGTCAACTTCTAAGAGGTGTTGCAATGAAAAACTTTAAACTTTTGTTCTCTGTTGCAGCTGCTGCCGCAATGTTTGGCTGCTCCTCCATGGATATCAGCGAAGAAGAAGCTTATAGCGAAAACCTTCCGGCTGATTTCAGCAATGACGAATACATGGCTATTCATCCTGGTCTGCGTTACCTGCAGCTTAAGGATTACGTTAACGACTACAACAAGGCTCTGACTATCGACGCTGAAGCAAAGACCGCCGATATCAACGCTTTCGACGCTAACGCAGAAACCTTGAAGGAACTCTATCTGGATCCGTATGTCGGTGGCTATTCTGAAGCCGATTACGAAGAAGATATGTCTTCCAAGGAAGTTGAAGACACTGTGGCCGTTGAAGTCTATGCCTATGTGAAGGATTCCGCTGAAGGTACTAGAACCTTGGATTCTTCCAAGGTCCTCACCTTGAACCTTTGCAACGTAGACAAGAAGATTGTCTATAACAACAAGGTTAAACCTCCTGTAATCTCCGTTGTTCATGCAATGATCGACGAACCCTGTGAAGAAGGTAAGGACAAGTCCGTCGTTATCAGCGATACGACTTATGCCGTCAAGGGTGTTAAGACTTCTCCCAAGACTGTCGAAGGCGCTATTGCTCCTAACAAGATGACTAGACTCCGTCTGTTCAACTTCTGGGACACTGAAGATGACCTGGCTGCTTTGAAGGCTGTTCCTGTGGATACTTTCGCAATCAGCTACCAGTACGCTTTGTTCGGCAAGCTCCATGGCTGGGCATACCGTCGTTGCACTGAAAGCGAAGCAGCAAAGGATATCGCTATTCCGGAATATCCGGCAACTAAGCTTTATTGCGATGATAATGGTAAACTTAAGGAAATTGACTAGGACGAGGTTATAATATGAATATTAAGTCCATTGCTTTGACCCTTGCTCTTGGCGCTTTTGCTATGGCAAACGCTGCCGCAGACAAGGTTGTGGGTTTCTACCCGTACTGGAGCCAGTATTCCCAGTTTTACCCGAAGGATATTCGCTACAATACCGTGACTGACATTCACTATGTTGGCCTGGCTCCTAGCGAAGATGGCTCTCTCGCTTTCGCCGATGAAAACGATGCTGAAAACTTCAAGACTCTGGCTCAGATGTCCAAGGAAAACAACGTGAAGCTTATCGTTTCCGTTGGCGGCATGGAAGCTGAAGGTAACTTGAAGGCAATCGCATCTTCTGACGAAGCTCTCTCTGCTTTCGTTTCCAACGTTGGTAGCTGGCTCACTGAAAACGGTGGCGACGGCGTTGAACTTGACTGGCAGAACGTTACTGCAGACGATGCAGAAGACTATGCCAAGGTCGTTAACGCTCTCGTTGATGGCCTTAGTGGTTCTACCGTTACCGCAGTGATTTATCCTGCAGCCGGTATGGATGCTTACAAGGCAGACGCTTTGAACCGTCTCGCTTATGTTGACGTGTTCATGGCTGACCAGATGACCGAAGAAAGCTCTGAAGTTGTCCCGAACCAGGGTGCAACCTCTGTGAAGGAAGCTTTGGATATGGTTGCCGGTGCAGGCGTTAACAAGGACCTTCTGGTTCCGGTTATCTTCCTCTATGGCAAGACCTGGACTGGCGCACAGGGCCTCGGCACTTCTCACCAGGGTGTGGGTAGCGGTAACGAAGGTTACGTGACCTATGCTGAATTGATGGGCAAGTTCGATTCTCCGGAATACAAGGTTACCTTCGATGAAGCTTCCAAGTCTGAAGTTGCTGTAAGCGATGCAGAAACCATCGTGTTCATGGGTATTCCTTCCATGAAGGCTGTTGCTCAGCAGGTTAAGGCTGACGGCATGGGCGGCGTCGCTGTCTATGACCTCTCTCAGGATCACCACGAACCGATCGTCTCCCTCCTGGTGACCATCGGCCTGGAACTCCGTCCTGGCGTTGACTACAAGCCCAAGAAGAAAAAGTAATTAGCGATTCGCAGGGTTTCCTGCGGTATTGCCTAGAAACTAAAAAGAGGACTGCTTTGGCGGTCCTCTTTTTTATGTGTCCATTGGCTTGTTCATTGTCTAGTTTCAGTCGCCACGAAGTCGTATGCTATTCTGGAAGAAGCTTGTGCTGCTGTCCATAACAGGGATGTGACGAGTTTCGTGGAATCTAGCTTGTTCTCTAGGGGCGTAAGATTCTGAGCCTTACTTCGGTTCTTATTGTGTCGTGGCCCTGATGTATAGGTGTATCCTGCAAGTTTGTTATTGTCCCGGAATAGCGCTGCGTCGAAGAGGACTGCTTACCTTTTGTCCTTGAACAAAGGCTGTTTTGCTAATGCTAGAATTCAATCTTTTAGGAGTAATTAATCTGCACAAAAAAAGACCGCTCCCCGAAGGGAACGGTCTTAAAGTTTAGAAGGATTTTCCTAGGAATTACTTGGCGGTCTTGTTCCACTTGACGTTCAGCTGGCGTGCGCCCTGGCTGATAACGATCAGGTAGGAACCCTGAGGAATATGAGCGAGAGTCAGCGCTGCATTTTCCTTGACAGTCATGCCCATGACCTTCTGGCCGTTGACGGAGAAGATGTTCACATCGACGTCGCCTGCGATGTCGCTAGAGACCAACAACTGGGTGTTGGAGACGGTTGCGCGAAGCGGCAGGTCTGCGCGGGTAGAAATGGTATTGATTGCCAATTCGCCCTTGTTCACAGCCTGAGTGGTGTCGCCCACGCCGACGGTGATGGTCATGTGGAATTCCTGATAGAGGTCAGTTTCCGGGGCGTTTGCAGTAACACGGACGATTGCGTTCTGTGTGCCAGCATAGAGTGCGTTACCCTGCTTGATGACGTAGGAAGAAGATTCCTTACCGTTGAAGGTGTAAGTGACCGGAGTGTGATACATGGTAGTATCCGGAACCAACTTTTCAGCAACGCCGCCAAAGGGGAGGACTGTGTTCTTGAAGTTGTTGGTCATCTTGTTCGGACCCTTTTCGTAGGTAACGGTGATAGTATCCTGGACGGCTTTGTAGCCAGTGACTGCAGGAGCGCTAGCAACGATCTTGGCGCTACCGAATTTCTTGAATTCATACATCAGCACTTGCTTGCCCTTCTGTGTGTTGGAGCAGGAAGCGTGGGTGCAAGTTGCTGTCTTGACAGCAATGATGTCCGGGTTGAGAGACGTGAGAGTGAAGGTGGATCCTTCAAGAGTCTTGGTGTCGGTAGAAATGACCCATTCCTTGTTGGTGCCACCGGAGTAAAGCAGAGTTCTGTTGGTAGAGCAGGTGCCGCCATAGTTACAGGTAAGATCCTGGAAGTTGGGAACGGTCTGTGCGGGAACGCCAGAGACGGTGATGACAGACTGGGAGCCGTCGTTACCGGTCATGACTGCAAAGCCAGCGCCCTTGATTGCACCGGAGTTGTCAATGACGTTTGTGTTGCTGGAAGTGTAGGTACAGCCGCTCTTAAGAGTGGTTGCAGCAGAACCGCTAAGTTCGCTCACAACGGCAGCCTTGAATGCGCAAGTACCGGTGTTCTTGCCCTTGACCAGGGAGTCGGCCCAGGTACGGCCCTTGCCAACCAGGTACTGCTTGACGATGGCGCCAGAAGTACTGGTCTTTGCTGCGTCGAGAAGAGCCTTGCTCTTGAGTTCAACGTTGCCGTCGAAGAATGCGGAGGTTTCGTTCTTGACGGTACCGTTTTCGGTGGTCTGAACCTGACGGAGACTCCAGTTACAGCTACTGATCATGTTCTGGTCCATGAAGTCGAACCAGGCCTGGGTTGCGGAAGCGTTAGGAGAGCCAGCACCATCATAGTTCACGGTACCGTATTCGGTAGCAAACACTGCCTTGCCTGCGTTCATAGCCTGGGTTGCGTTGGCACCGTAGCCAGAGACGGGATGGGATGCTGCATAGAAGTGCAGAGAGTAGGCCAGGTTGCTGTAGGTCAGGCCGCTGGCTGCGTTGGGCTGGGAAGACCAACCAGGGTTACCAACGATGACAAGGTTTTCAGAAGCAGCACGGATGCCCGGGATGACCTGGTTTGCGTAGTTGGCAACTTCGCTCCAGCTACCGGTGGGTTCGTTGAAGATTTCAAAGATGACGTTAGGAATCTTGCCGTACTTCTGAGCCATTTCTGCAAAGAAAGCCTTTGCTGCGGAGACTTCGGAGTTAGCCTGATGGCTATGCCAGTCAATAATGATATAGATGTCGTTTTCGATGGCAGCTTCGATCATCTGGTCGATGGTGACCTTATAACCATCGGGGGCGCTCATATAGGAGTAGCCGTTGGAAAGCTTGTTGGTGTTGTCAGTGCCGTAGTAGTTGATACCAAGGGCGAAACGGATGACGTCAATCTTGAGGTTGTCGGTTGCCCAGTCGAGAACGGTGCTGGAATAGTAGGGCAGGCCTGTTGCGTCGGACCAGAACCAGCTCATGCCGCGAAGAATTGCGGGCTGATTGTTCTTGGTACCGATGACCTTGCCATTGGCAGAGCCGAGAGCGCCATAATGGCTTACGGGGCCGACCTTCTTGGCGACTGCTGTGGAGGCGCTAGCGAATGCCGGGATGGCGGCGAGCGCCATCAGGCAGGGGAGTAATTTTCTCATTTTCATAATATTCCCTTTTTGAAAACCCTAATCCCTAGGTTTACCTTCTAAAATAATAATATTCAATTGTAAGTCTTTTTCCGTCAAGGCAAAAAGCGTATACCATTGAATACGAATTTTGACCTTAAAACTAGATTTATTTTATGGAATTCAATCCCGTTGTATAGTAATAAAAAAGTTTCCTATGTATCAATTGTGACGGGGATAACATTTACGGGTTGTGTGGAGGATGGCTGAAAAACGTCCTTAATGTAAACTTTTGTTAAAAAACATTTGTTTTTCAGGGGGTTTGTTAAAAAAAGACTGAGTTTTTGTGATGTACACCAAAAAAAAAGAAAAAAAATGCTCGCAGGCTTAAAAAAAAAGATATATTAGGTTCCAAACCGCCCATTCTGGGCAATCACAATAAACAAGAGAGAGAATTATGAAAAAGTCTATTCTTGGTGCTTCTGCCCTCATGGCAGCTGCTTCCGCTTTCGCTTTCGTTACCTGGAGCGGTGATGAAAGCCTCTATCAGATCACTACCGAACTCGACGCTGGTACCGAAACTTCCGGTTACTGGTTCAGCTATGCTGACGACTCCGATGGCGGTGCTTCCTCTATCGAATGGCCGGTTCCCCTCGGTAACGACTACTCTACCACTGCTATGGACCCGGTTATCGAATACTGCCAGGGTGTTTGCGGTGTTTACAAGCTCGATAAGGGTACCCTTACTTATGACCCGTTCGTAGGTATCGGTTTCAATATCGCTGGTGAAGACGACAGTGGTGTCGCTGTTCCCACTGACGCTACCGACATGGGCGGTATCTGCATTGGTTACTCCTCTGACGCTGCTGCATCCCTCGAAATGGGCCTCGGTGACGCAGGTGACGCAGAAATCGGTTGGGACAACCCGGCTGCTGCTCTTGCTAAGTCTGCTACCGGTAAGGTTGCTAACGTTGCATGGTCTGAATTCAAGCAGGCTGGTTGGGGTTCTGGTAAGATTACTGGTGCCGCAGCTGCAGCTAAGCTCGTCGCTCTCAAGATGAAGATTCAGGCTAAGACTGGCTCTACCGGTAACTTCAACATCATGTCCTTCGGTGCATACAATGGCGGCTGCAAGCTGACCCAGGCTATCTCCGCTAAGGCTGCTAAGGCTTCTTTGAAGGCTCAGCTCTCTGGCCGTACCCTCTCCTTCGGCAAGACCGTTGCTAAGGCAGAAATCGTTAACCTCCAGGGTCAGGTTGTCATGGCTGCTTCCTCTGTGAAGTCCATGGATCTCTCCAAGGTTCAGGCTGGCGTTTACATGGTTCGCGCAGAAGGCCTTTCTCAGCAGATCATGGTGAAGTAATTTTACCTCGGTAAATAACTTTAAAAAAGGGTTGCGGTTTCCGCAGCCCTTTTTTGTTTTTACTAAAAGATGATGAAGATTACACGATTGGAAATATTTTGATGGGGAATTGGGAAAACAAGGTTTTAGAATATATATTTGGGAAAAAATAACAAGAGGCTATTATGCAAATCAAGAAATTTTTAGCTCCTTCAATTCTGCCCATTGCTTTGTGCGCAATGTTCGGCCTTACTGCTTGTGATAGTAAATCCGACACTCCTTCCAATCCGGCTGGTACGGAAGTTCTTCCGCCGAACCCGGATGTTGGTGGTGATGTCGGTGGTGGAAACGTCGGTGGCGGCGATGTTGGTGGTGGAAATGTTGGCGGCACGCCTACTGTCACTACATATCCGGCATTGGCTCCGACTGCCAGCCCTCTTTACGCCAAGGCAACATACGATTCCTGGAAGCCCTTCCATTATGTGAACATGGAAGACGAAATGGTCTATTATCCGGATTTTGCCGCAGACTTCAGTTCTGTATTTGAACCAGCCTATCTGCCTGCGGGACGTGTTATCTGGTCTGTCCAGTCTACTGGTATGTACAGAGTCCAGTGCCAGAACGAAGGCACTGCAAAAAGCGCTATGAAGTACCGTGCTTGCACTGTGTCTGAAGGTATTGGCTACGGCATGTTGCTGACTCTTGTCAACGAAGACTATGATGCGTTCAACCGTCTGTGGAACTACAGCCGTGCATACCGTGCCTACCATGGTGTGAACTTGACTCCTTGGATTACCAAGAGCTTCATGTACGACAAGATCGACATTTCCAGTGCAACTGACGCAGACCTTGATATTGCAACATCCTTGATTTTGCAGTATTTCAAGAACCTTGCTGTAGCACCCGATATTGCAAATCTCTACCTGGCTGACGCATTGGTTATCGTCAAGGATATTTGGGACTGGGAAGTTGAACCGAACTTGCTGCTCCTGATGTCTGGCGATACGGATATGTGGCATGATTCCGACCCGACATACAACTTGAGCTACTTCTCTCCTGTGGCTCTTCGCTTGTTTGCCATGGTGGACCCCACTCACAACTGGGCTGGTGTTCTTGACGCAATGTATGCCTACATGGCTAAGGTTCAGTCTCTCGGTACAGGCGTGTTCCCCGACTGGAGCAATGGCGCAGGTATCGCAGTCAATCCGCCTAATGGTGCCGCTGGCAAGACTGAAGCTACTTACACCTGGCATACCTTCAATAAGGAATCTGTGCGTATTCCTTGGCGTATTGCTTGGGACTACTATTGGTTCCAGGATCCGCGCGCTCTTGCAATCCTCACAGGCTTGAACAACTTCATTGTTGCTAAGTCTGGTGGCGATCCGTCTAGCGTGGCTCTTGCAATCCAGTATTCCTGGGATCCGGCAAAGAGCGACTATGACAAGAATACTTCTGTTCCTGCCCAGTGGCTTGCTGCATGGTGCGCAACTGGTCTTGGTACAAATCAGACTTGGCTTAACGCTTGTACGCAGCTTGTTAACGCAACCACGCTGGGTAACAACGGCACAAGCTACTTCACCGATATTCTGCAGGCTTTGTATAGCTCCTTGCTGAACGGTAAGTTTGTCCGTCCGTTCTAACTAGGACGTACGCCTCGTTTATCGACAGTGTGCCTGTGTTCAGGCGAGTTTTCGTCATGAACACAGTGTGTACTCTCGGGATGCGTTCCCGTGGATTTAAAAAGTCTCCTGGTTTTTGCCGGGAGGCTTTTTTTATATTTTGAAATCATGGAAAACGATTCTTTGAGCATGCTTAATCCTGCTGCAATTGTCAATGATGTTGATTCTGTAGATAACGCAGACAGCCTTGTTGCGGCGGAGAACCTTGATGAAATCCAGATGCCGTCTCCCGAACAGCTGGGCATTCATATTACCTCGGGCGTAAAAGATGCCGCTGGGGTTGTTCAGCCTTTGGCGGTCACCGTCGGCGATACTTTTGAATTCCCTGTTACCATTTCCTGGAACGTGAATAGTAGTGTACTCTTGATTATGCCCATGAGTTCTGCTACGGCTAAGGGTCTGGACCAGGTTTCTGTTTCCCAGGAATCCGCCCGTATGGTGAAGGATGGCCAGGAAATGGCTTCTATCACTTTTACATACAAGATTGTGGCACAGGACACGGGCGACTTGAATGTGCCTGCCATGCGTTTTGAAATTCCCACCCAGCTGGGCAGGCCCTTGGATTTGCGCAGCGATAGCGTCCCTGTGCGTGTAAATCCGCCGGTAAGTGTAGTTCCCTTTGCGGTGGGAGCTGTGGTCGCCATTTGTGTGGTTGTTGCAGGCCTTTTGCGAATGAAGCGTAGGGCTGCTGCTAGGGCTGCTACAGCGGCCAAGAATGCGGCTGTAGACGAACTTCGCGAGCAGATGCTGGTGCTGAAGCGCCGAATCAATACGGCGGATTGCCGCGAATGGCTGCTGGATCTGGAAAAGGTTTGCAAGGCTTACGCAGCGGAACGTTTCAGCCTTGATGCGGACAAAGTCAAACTTGAGGTCTTGCTGAAGCAGGGCGACTTGGAAGGCTGGGATGCTTTGCTGGAGAAGTTCGCCGATGCCCGTTATGGAGGCGGAAAGCAAGACGCCTTCGAGAACAGGGAATCCTGGAAGGCCGCCATGAAGCTGATGGGAATTGAAGAGGAATAAAATTCCAATTACAAAGTATGAATTACGAATTATGAGAGAAAGCCAGGCGTCTTCGGGGCGATTATAAATCTCGTAACTTGTAACTCGTAATTGTGTCTGTTGGTTTTTTATTTGATTTTTTATTAAATTCAGTGTGTTGAAATTTAAAGGATAACATCAAATGGATATTCAGGAACTTTCTGAAAAGATTCGTCAGCAGAGTGCTTTCTGCCAGAATTTGTTGCGTGAAGTTGAAGATACCGTCATTGGCCAGAAGGCCATGGTGGAAAGTATTTTGACAGGCATCTTGGCCGATGGCCACGTTCTGCTGGAAGGTCTTCCGGGCCTTGCAAAGACTACCGCGGTGAAGGCTTTCGCCGATGCCGTTTCCCTGGACTTCAAGCGTATCCAGTTTACTCCGGACCTTTTGCCGGCTGACCTTCTGGGTACCACCATCTATAATGCCCGCGAGGCAAAGTTTGAAACCCGCAAGGGCCCTCTGTTCACCAACCTGGTGCTGGCTGACGAAATCAACCGTGCTCCTTCCAAGGTGCAGAGCGCATTGCTGGAAGCTATGCAGGAACGTCACATCACCATCGGTGACGAAACTTTCAAGCTGGATGAACCCTTCCTGGTTTTGGCAACCCAGAACCCCATTGAACAGGAAGGTACCTACCCGCTGCCCGAAGCCCAGGTGGACCGTTTCCTTTTGAAGGTGAAGGTTTCCTACCCGAACAAGGCCGACGAAATGCGTATTCTTGACGCGGTTGCAGGTGCTGGTCTCCGTCAGCCCAACGCGGTTGCAACGAAGGAAGATATCCTGAAGGCTCGTGAACTTGTAAAACAGGTTTATGTGGATGAACGCGTCCGCGAATATATCGTGAACCTGGTGCTGGCCACCCGCGATCCGGGTAGCATCAAACGTTCCGACTTGGTCGGCTTCATCGAAGTGGGTGCATCTCCTCGTGCTTCCATCGGTCTTGCCCAAGCTGCAAAGGCACACGCTTTCATCCAGGGCCGTGCTTACGTCACTCCTGAAGACGTGAAGGCTGTTGCAATGGAAGTGCTGCGTCACCGTATCATCCTGAGCTACGAGGCTGAAGCAGAAGAAATTACCGCCGAAACTGTTGTCCAGAAGATTCTGGATTCCGTCGAGGTACCGTAATGAATGATAGGCCTCATGTAATTATTCATCCCAGTGACCTTGCTCAGTCCGACTGGGTGCGCTGCATACTTCCTTTTATGCAGTACATGAGTCCTAACGAGCAGATGGTTTTCCCGTCAGTCACTCAGATTCCCTGTACCAACAAGGATATCCTGAAGCATACAAGCATTGTGGTGATCCAGCGCCCCACTAGCCCTGCCAAGATGAACATGGTGGCTATGTATGCGCAGATCAAGCGCGAATGCGGCTTTAAGCTGGTAACGGATATTGACGATCTTCAGTGGGAACTGAGCCCGATTATCAAGGATCACGCCAAGAGTGTCCCCAATGTGGAACAGATTATCAAGGATCGTCTGAAGACGATTCTGCCTAAGTTCGATAGGGTGATCTGCTCTACGGAATATCTGGCAAAACGTCTTTTTCTTGACGTTAGCGTGAAGGCTACGGTGATGCCCAATGCGGTATCCAGTTCCCTTTTCGGCCGGTTCAAGAGGACTGCTGCGTTTAGCGGAAAACCCAAGGTTATGTATGCTGGTTCTGCAGGCCACAGCTCCGAAAAGGATCCTGGGGATTTTGCCGGCCCGTGGGTGCCGTGGCTTCGCAAGCGTATCGAGGATGGTTCCATCGACTTCTACGTCTTTGGTGAGCCCGAGTTCCTAAAGGGATTGGAAGGCAAGTACACCAGCATTCCTTTCACGAAGATGATGCAGTTCCCGGCTACGGTGGCGAGCTACCGCCCGGACTTTTACCTGGCGCCTCTTTGCGACATCAATTTCAACAGGGCCAAAAGCGACTTGAAATTGAAGGAGGCTGCGGCTCTTGGCGCCGTGTTCATGGGCAGTAATTTCGAGAATAGCCCCTACGGTTATGCTCCCGAGGCCCAGCTTGTTCCTGCGGCGGCTTCCGTGGAGGAACTTGACGCGAAGTTTGACGCCTTGTGCAATGCAGAAAACTTCATGAAGGCTATCGAGTGGCAGAACCAGAGTCTGGTGGACGGCCATTGGTTTTACGAGGATGCGGAATACCAGAAGAAGTTCCTGCAGACGTACCTGGGTTAACTAAGCCCGCCGAAGTTTGAATCCCTTGCCTTATGGCGAGGGATTTTTCTTTATGGCGACTCAGAAGAGGCCGTGAAAAACGGCTGGAGACAGGGGAGGGCTCGCCCCTTTTTCTAAAAAAGGCCAAAAATCCACTTGATTTTGGGTGTTTTGGACGTGAGTAACCTCACATTGGCGGGGGCTTTGTTATCTTTAAGGCGAAAAAGGGCTCAGGGAAACTCCCTGGGTAGCTTATTTCCAGTTTAACATAGAATCGACTTGCGGACTGCCGTTCCGGTTTCGCCCGTGGGTCAAAAAAAACGAAGGATATATGGCAAATCGTGTTGTTATCGGCTCCCAGTGGGGTGACGAAGGTAAGGCCAAGGTTGTTGACTTCTTGACTCTGGACGCAGACATCATCGTGCGTTTCCAGGGCGGTGCAAATGCTGGTCATACTGTGGAAGTTGGCGACCAGAAGTTCGTGTTCCACCTGATTCCGTCCGGCATCATGCACAATGACAAGCTCTGCGTCATTGGTAACGGCGTGGTTCTCGACCCGATCCAGACCCTGGCTGAAATTGCTGATTTGCACACCAAGGGCATCAACCCGGAAGGTCGCTTGTTCATCGCTAACAACGCTCACGTTGTTCTCCCGTACCACTCTACCTTGGACAAGGCCAAGGAAAAGAAGGCTGGTAAGGCTGCTATCGGTACCACCGGTCGTGGTATCGGCCCCTGCTATAGCGACAAGGTGAACCGTATCGGTGTCCGCGTTGGTGACCTCATGGATGAACGTGAACTGCGCCCCCGCGTCGAAGCTATGGCCAAGGTTCACAACGAAGAATTTAAGGCAATGTACGACGTCGATCCCATCGATCCGGAAGTTGTTATCAAGGACTACTTGGAACTCGGTCAGAAGATCAAGCCCTTCGTTTGCGACGTGAGCGAATTGCTTTACAAGGCTGTGAAGGCTGGCAAGCGCTTGGTGTTCGAAGGTGCCCAGGGTACCATTCTTGACGTTGACCAGGGTACTTACCCGTTCGTGACCTCCAGCAACACTGTTGCTGGCTACGCAAGCTGCGGCGCAGGCATCGGCCCCACTGCTCTGGACGAAGTTTGGGGTGTGGTCAAGGCTTACACCACCCGCGTTGGTAACGGTCCGTTCCCCACTGAACTTTTGGACGAAACCGGCGACACCCTCCGTAAGATCGGTAACGAATACGGTGCAACCACCGGTCGTAATCGTCGCTGCGGTTGGTTCGACGCTCCGGTTGTCCGCAAGGCTGCCGTTGTTAACGGTCTGACCCACTTGGCCATCACCAAGCTGGACGTGCTGGATACTTTCGATACCGTGAAGATCTGCACCCACTACGAATGCGATGGCGAAAAGCTTGAAAGCTTCCCGAACCAGCTGTCCAAGGTCGGTCGCTGCGTGCCGGTTTACGAAGAAATGCCGGGTTGGAAGCAGGACACCACCAAGTGCAAGAGCTATGACGAACTGCCGGAAAACGCTAAGAAGTATCTGCAGCGCATGGCTGAACTGGTTGACGTGAAGATCGGTATGATTTCCATTGGCGCAAAGCGCGATCAGAGCATTGTGATTGACGCTGGCCTCGCCAAGGGTATGGGCCTCTAATTATCAAGGGATAGGAGCAGGTAGAGTATGGACGCAAGTATTGTTGGATTGCTGAAAGGCGTTGAATTGTTTTCCGAGCTGAACGAAGAACAGCTGGGACTGTTGGCCAACTTGATTGTGGTCCAGGACTACAATCGCGACGAAACCGTGGTGCTTGAAGGCGACGACTCGATGCAGGCTCTGTATCTGATCGCCTCTGGCTCCGTACAGGTCTACATGACCGGCGTCGATGGTCGCGAAACTATCCTGTCCTTCCTTGAACGTGGTGACTTCTTCGGTGAAATGAGCTTGATCGACGGCGAACCCAGGTCCGCCTCCGTTCGCACCGTGACTGACGCACAGATGATGATTATTCATCGTGAGTCTTTCCTGCAGTTGATCCGCCAGACTCCGGAAATCGCCATGGCCCTGCTTAGCGAAATGAGCAAGCGCCTCCGTAAGGCCAACAAGCAGATCGGTTCCTTGTCCACTATGTCCGTTAGCGGCCGTGTGGCTGGTACCCTCCTGAACTTGATGGAAGAACGCGGCGTTCGCATTCATACAGACAATGGCAAGATGGTTGTGGTGATCCACAACCGTCCCACCCAGCAGCAGCTGGCTGACATGTCCGGTACTACCCGCGAAACCGTCAGCCGTATCTGCTCCATGCTGGTGAAGGCTAACGCCATTGCCATGACCGGTAAGGACATCGTCATCTTCGATGAAAACGTCCTTCAGGAAAAAGCCTCCAAGGGCTAATCGTAATTATGAACAAAGTAAAGGTTCTTTTTAACAAGTTCCGTAAGAGCGCCTTCTTGAAGGCGTTTCTTTTGTGGGTTGTTCTGCTGGTGGTCTTGGCCCTGGCTGTAGACAAACTCTTGATGCCGATTTTCTCTGGCGCCTTCGCATCCACTGGTGAAGTGCCCAACTTGGAAGGCATGGCCCAGGCTGAAGCTGAAGCCACCTTGACTGAGGCAGGTTTCAAGTTCGAATGGCTCGAAGAAGGCCGTTACAATGCGACTATTGATTCCGGCAAGGTTCTGGTGCAGATGCCTGCTGCCGGCCGTACAGCAAAGCTTGGCCGTACTGTAAAACTGACCCGTAGCCTTGGCCTCCGCCAGGTGGAAATTCCGGATCTTCGCGGTAAGAGCCAGAAGCAGGCTACTATCTCCTTGACTCGCGCTGGCCTTGTCCAGGGGGAAATCGTCAAGGGCGCCCACAAGAGCATTCCCCGCGGTGTCGTGATCCGTACCATTCCTATCGCTGGGGAAAAGGTCCGCGTGGGCGATACGGTGAAGGTGGTGATTTCCGCTGGTGTGACCACCGGTAAGACCTTGCTCCCTGATTTTGCTGGCGAACAGATCGACAACGTCTACCCGAAGCTGGAAGCATTGGGTTTCGTTGTGGGTAAGATCAAGCGTCGCAAGGCTCCGGAAGATATGGAAAATCCGCAGCCGGGTGCTGTGATCGAAACCTCTCCCAAGCATGGTGACTACCTGCCGCCGGATACCAAGATTAATTTCATTATTGTTGAGTAATTGATTTGAAAAGAGTCAAGATTCTTTCGCTGGTGATTGTTGTTGCGGCGTTGTTCCTTAACGCCTGCAGTTCCAATCCTGCAAAGAAGCAAGACTCTTTTTTGACATCCGCTGATTCTGCAGCTATTGCGGAAGCGGTTATGAAGAAGATGGAGAAAATGGCTGCCCAACCGGTGGAAGCCAAGCTCCCTCAGAATCTTGACGCAGCCCATGAATCCTTTGTCCGCGCCATGGACTTGGAACTTCGCGGTGAATCTTCCCTGGCAAAGATGTATTGGCAGCTTGCTGCCGAATCCGATCCTTACAGCCGTTATCTCGCTTTCAAGATGGCCGAGATTCTCGCTGGACAGGGCGCAGACTCCTTGGCCTTGGTACAGGCTGCCCGTGGCCAGAAACTTAAGGGGAAGGTGACTGCCTCCCAGTTGGGTTTGCTCGCTCATTTGTATGTGAAGGCTGGTCTTGCTGATTCCTGCCGCAAGTACTTTAACGCAGCGCTTGACTCCTCCCGCTATCAGGACATGTCCCTGCTGTACGACTACAGCTTGTTCCTTGAGGCAGTGAAGGACACCAAGGAACTGGTTCGCGTTTACGAACAGTTGCTACCCCAGGTGAATTACATTCCGTCGTTGCTTCAGAGACAGCTTGGCTTGCTTCTGGACCAGGGTAAGGATTCTGCCGTTGTTGAACTTTTTGGTAATGCGCACGAAGCTACTGGCGACAAGAAGCTACTGACCCAGATGGTTCAGGGACTTGTTTTCCAGAAACGAATTCCCGAAGTCATGGCCATCGTGGACACATTGACGGAAGCGACCAGTGAAGATGAAACCATGATTGTTCTTCTCATGACGACTCTTGCAGAAAATGATCGTCCTGCAGCTTACGCCATGTTGAACAAGAAGTATTACGAAGATGGAGTTCGTACGCCTATGCTTACGAATTTTCTGGGCCATTACGAACATCTCAATGGCAAAACCGATAGCGCGAAGGTTCATCTGCAATTGGCTGCCAACCAGTTGCAGGATCAGCCGGTTTATGTGACCAACGCCTACCATGCATTGGCTAGCATCGCCATGAGCGAAAACCGAGTCAAGGATGCCGTGTCGTATGCCGAAAAGGCTGATGAGGCGGCCAAGGGTGGCGAAAAGGCTATGCTCGCCATGATGTATGGCTCCGCAAAGATGTATGACAAGGCCTACAGGATGCTGGATTCTGTGATGGCCGTTTGGGACAAGTGGACTCCGATGGCGGGAATTGCGGATTCCGCTACGCTCCAGAAAATGGTTCTTGGCGTTGAAAAGAATAACCGTACTTTCCGCAGCGTCTACGCACGAATCCTTGTGACCGAAGCTAGCGAAATCTGTCAGAAGTTCCCGGGGGATTCCGTGAAGCAGGCTCTCGCTCTTGAAAAAAGGAACAAGGCCCAGACGTTCTATGAGGAATTGTTCAACTCCGATTCCACGGATATGGATATTCGCATGTTGAGGGCCATAAACCTTGAACGCCTCAAGCGTTATGACGAGTCCTTCGCTCAGTTTGAATACCTGCTGGATTCCAGCCGCGCCACCTTGGTGGACCGCTCGGAAGTTCTGAACTACTATGGCTACACTTTGATTGACTTGAACCGCAGCCCGGAAGAAGTTGATCGTGGCTTGAATATGGTCCTGGAAGCAATTGCCGCTGAAAAGACTGAGACCACATCTGAGGCATATCTTGACTCCAAGGCATGGGGCTTGTATCGCAAGGGCCGATATGCGGAAGCGTTGGAAGTGATGCTGTTGGTCAAGGACGGAAAGATGACCGAGGACTATATCTATTGGGAACATCTTGCCGCTATCCAGGAGGCCCTGGGCATGAAGGCCGAGGCGACAGCCTCCTACAAGAAATTGCTAAAGTTCTGGCCCAAGAATCCTGCTGCGCTCCGCTTCCTGAAAGAAGCCGGTTCGAAGGGCTCTTCCAAGGGCGCTAAGAAATAGGCGGGTATCTTATGCGCAGAAGTGTTCTTTTCTTGATGCTTGTTGCGCTAGCGATGCTTGCAGGTTGCGCTGGCGGTAAGAAGGCTGAGTTGGTGAATGATGTCCCTGCGGCCAAAGTTGAAGCTCCCCAGGATAGTCTCCGTGCAAAGTTTGTTTTGACCCTTGTGGGAAATGACGGCAAGCCACAGGATCTTGATGCGGTCCTTTTTTCTGTTCCCGGCAAACGTTACCGTATGGAACTTACGGGCCCCATGGGTATCGGTGTAGCCTCCCTGCTTTGGACGGAAGAAGGCTGGACCATGACATTCCCTACAGAGAAACTTTACATGAAGGGTAACGGCTACATGGTGGGCCTGTTCTCTGATAATTCGTTGCCGCTGGTGCATATTCATCAGGTTGCGAATCTCTTTGGCGGAAAACTCCTGCCGGAAAATTTTGACGTGGTCGAAGAAAAGGACCAGGTGATTTATGCCAGGGAAAAGACTGGCCGTACATTCTCCTACGCAAAAAAGGATTCCGTGGTGGCTTGGCTTTCCAGGGCTGGCCGTGACGGAAAACCGGAAACATTGCTGTTCAAGGAATACAAGGCTTTTGAAGGAGTGGAAACTCCCTCTATCGTAATTTTTCAGCGAGATGGTGTGGATTACTTGACTATTCGAATTAAGAAGGTAACCCGAAATAAGCCCTTTAGTTTGGGTACTTGGCGCCTAAATGTGCCTCGAAGCTTCTCGCCCGTTGATGGTTGATTTTTGTAGATTGAGGAAGTATGAAGATATTTTCCAAGACCTTGGTTGCTTTTGCGATGCTGACTTTGCTCAGCGTGTATTCCTTTGGTGCAGACACCTTGGAAGTTTTTGCTATTCGAGTCCAGTTTGCTGAAGAAGATCCCGACAATTCCTTGACGACAGGTAATGGTACTTTTGACTCAGACAAGGAAAAGAAGGAAGCCTACAAGCTGGATCCTCCGGGACGTCGCAATGGTGTGCCGTACTGGAAGAAACATTTTGATTTTGCCAATGCCTATTTCAATACCGCTAGTAACGGAAAACTTGTCATCAAGTCCCGCATCTTCCCGGAAGAATCTAGTGTATATAAGCTGAAAAAGCCGATTATCGATTATAACCGTACCAGCAAGATGAAGGGTGAAAAAACTGCTGAGTTTGATGAAGCCCGTAGCCGTGACTATTTGCAGTTTGTCTATGACGCAGTGATGGCTGCGGATACTACTCGCAATGTGGGGGAATCTCCTTTCCGTATTCCGCTTTCGAAGAATCCTAATACGAAGCGCGCCTTCATGATTATCCACGCTGGTGCTAGCCGCCTTGTGGATGGTGGCAGCATGGGAACCAAGGGCGCCGACACTCCGGCCGATTTCATGGATATTTATATCAGCCCAGCCGATTGGGAATACTTGCCGGACTCTCTTGAAAATGTTTCCACAACCTTGGATACGGTTTCCTCGGATTCTGTACGCAAGATTGTTAATGGCATTGTTTTTGAAAAAGCCGCCATCGATACTTTGCGTTCCGTCATGATCATGAGCGAGACCGCTTCCCAGGATGGATTGAACTGGGGCATCAATGGAATTCTGGTGAACCAGATTGGTCGCGAACTTGGTTTGCCTTACACCTATGATGTGGTCAAGGGCATTTCCCGCCTGGGCTATTACGATGTGATGGACTTTGCTGGTTACAATGCTGGAAACGGATTCCTGCCCTCTATGCCGGCTGCCTGGGAACGCGCCTACATG
The DNA here is from genome assembly GCA_024399065.1 of Fibrobacter sp. Taxonomy (NCBI): domain Bacteria; kingdom Pseudomonadati; phylum Fibrobacterota; class Fibrobacteria; order Fibrobacterales; family Fibrobacteraceae; genus Fibrobacter; species Fibrobacter sp. The sequence continues at coordinate 39,385 of JAKSIB010000001.1, forward strand.
GGCTGGTCTTCTGTAAAGGAAGTTAGACCTGTTGCCGGAAAGAAGATTTCCGTTGATGTGGCTGCTGCTGGTTCTGGATTTTGCGCTGACGCCTCGGGCAAAAATCCTTGCACTGAGATTTTGAAGGTGCCTCTGAATGCATCGGAATACCTGTTGATTGAAAACAGACAGCGCTCCTGGAATAAGGATGGCACTGTAAGTGTTGTTCTTAACGAATCCGTAGAGTCTAGCGATACGACTATTAGGACTGTTCCGGTAGATAGCCTGAATCTAGTCTTTGAAGACAGCGTTTGCGTGAAGAGTAAATGCAACGCCAATAAGAAGAAGGCTAGCGGCATTATTTTGGATGTGAGTTCCTTTGACGCGGGCATTCCTGCAAGCGGTATTGTCACCTGGAAGGTGAATGAATGGTACCTTCGCGAAACGTTGGAATATGGTCTCGCCAATTTCTGGGGCGGCGATACTTTGCGTGATCACCAGTTTGGTATTTCTATGGTGGAATCCGACGGTATTTTGAGTATCGGCAAGACTTTCAAGAATGCCTTGGGCGAAGATACTTATGATTATGGCTCCGGTACGGACTTGTTGCCGCACCTTCGTTTGCCTGATACCTCATCTACCAAGACGTTTGACACGGTCACTGTAATTGGCCCCAAGGGTTATGCAAATACCATGACCACTCAGGGTGGCTACACTGGCCTTAAGATTTCCGTGTCCATTCCGAAGGATGCTCGTGAAGAAAAAACTTCCAATGCGTTTATGGGCGATAGCGTTATCAACTTTGTAGCTCCGATTATGACGGTGACTATCAGCATTGATGACGGAAGTCTTGAAAACTCGAAGTTCCCGAGAAACATCGGTATTGCTTCTGCTGTTCGCGGGGCTGTGTTCGTTGAAGATACTGAAAACGACGGTGACAAGGCCATTGTTGTTGGTGCAGAAGATGGCTCTTTGCAGGTGTTTACCGCCTTGGGTGAACCTTTGCTGTCTGCAGATACCGTGGTGACACAGAATGTTTTGTCAAAGACGGATTCCGCTGTTGAAGTCCCGCTGTATCGTGTAAGTGAAAGCGATGGAGCTCTGGTTGGTATGGCTTCTGATGGCAAGGCTGCCTACAGTTTGCATAAGAACGCCCTTGTCCGCACTTCCTTTATTGGCGGAATGATTCCGCAAAAGCAAGTGTTGAAACTTTCAGGTGCGAAGGTAGGCCCAGTTGTTTACGGCAACAAGATTCTTGTGATGACAAAGACCGCCTTGAAGATTGCTGAGATGAACAAGTCCGATGAATTTGTATGGACTGCTGATTCTATTGTTTTTGGAAAAGTCCTTGAAACAGCGAACTTTGACAAGTTTGTTCCGACGGATATGGCGGTTTGCGGAAAGGATGAAAAGGCCTCTTTGGTTATGGTAGGCGAAAATGGCCATTGGATGGTCCGCACCATTGATGGCTCCAAGGTTCTGAAACAAGGGTCCACTGCTAATGATAAACACTTTAGAGTGGCTTGCACCGATATGGACAAGGATGGCTCTGAGGAAGTGATTTTTGTGGGAAGCCGCGGTACTGTGTTTGCAAACACCTTGACTGACGATGACAAGGGAATGAAAACCTTTTGGAAAGAAAAGAACTATAAGCGTGGCGCAGCAGGAACCAGTGGCTTGAAGGATGAAACATCTGGCATTGCTGTGGGTGATGTAAATGATGATGGTTATCCGGAAATTGTTTTCCTTGGTGACAACTTGGTTTACGCCTTGGATCGTTTCGGTTTGCCTTTGAAAAATTTCCCGGCCATGATTAGCCGAGGCTCTCCTATTTACGGTTTCTTCAGCGATCCCTTGATTGTCAATGTAAATGATGACGAAGCTCCTGAAATTCTAGTTCCCAGCAACGACGGTCTGGTGTATGCCTTTACAGGAAAGGGCTCTCAGGTGAAGGATGGTTTCCCCATCGCCGCTGGTAGCTTTGAATACGCCGATTCCCTTTCTGATCTGCAGCCCATGAGCATTTTCGTGACAAATGCTGTTTCTGATAAGAAGTCTAGTGGCTCGGAACTTTATGCGTTCCACAGGAATTACGCATCGGCATTCCGTTTACCTAAGGCAAAGTCCTCCTCATCGGAATCTGCTCTTGCCTGGACTCTCCCTGCTGGCGGCAATGAACGTATCGGTTGGTTTGACGCAAGCGCCTTGAAGGATGTAAAGACCGAAAAGGCTGAAAACGTAATTTCTGAATTCTTCCTGTTCCCCAATCCGGTTCGTGGCGGTAAGGCAAAGGCCCAGTTTGAAATTGGTGCCGAAGCAACTTCTGCTACCTTGGAACTGTATGACATTACGGGTCTCTGTGTTTATAAGATGACGGTTGCGGATGTGGTTCGTGGCCGCAACCGCGTTGAAAATCTGGATTTGACTTCCCTGGGTTCCGATGTCTATACTGCTCGCTTGCAGGTGAAGTTTGCTGATGGCAAGAAGAAGCAGAAACTATACCGTGTTGGTGTGATTCGCTAATGAGGTTTTGCAGGGACAATTTCGTCGGGCTGATTCTGGGCTCCTTTGTCGCCTGCTTGGCGGCCGCTTGTTCCGTTGCCGACGGTGATCCTGTTGAACTAGATACCATCACTGGCCCGCTGGTGAAATCCTCCAGCAGCGTTGCGAAAGAGTCCAGTTCAAGTGCTGCTGATTCTGTTGATAACGAAAATGCTCTTGCGAATATCGACTCTCTCGTGAAATTCGTAAAGATTCCTGCCATGAAATTGACTCGTGGATCCACTGTCTTCAAAGTGGATTCTTTTGAAATCGCAGAAGTTGAAGTGACACAGAAGCTTTATTCCGTGGTGATGAAAAACTTGCCGGATATGGACAAGGAGGGCGATAGTATTGCTGTTGCCAATGTGACCTGGTTCGATGCGATCTTGTTCTGCAACGCCTTTTCTAGACTGTTGAATTTGGACACTGCGTATGTCTACGACGGCAAAGACAAATTCGGCGATTTAAAGGATTTGCGCATTGACTATAAGGCTGACGCTATTCGTCTTCCCACGGAAACAGAATGGGAAATTGCAGCGAGAGCTGGGACAACATCTGCTTACTATTGGGGAACGCAACCTGCCTCGGAATATGCGTATTACGCACAAACTAGCGGTCCTGTGAAGGTCGCCAGCTATATCGCTAATGGCTATGGCCTCTACGATATGGGCGGCAATGTTGCGGAATGGGTCAATGACTGGTACGATGCTTATTCTGTGGCTGGTGAACAAAATCCTGTTGGCCCCGATTTTGGCGAATATAAAGTGATTCGCGGTGGTGGATGGTCCGATAAAGTTTCTGCCATGGGATCTTCTGAACGCGGTAAAAAATTGCCCACGACGCAATCCCAAATGATTGGCTTCAGAGTTGTCCATTCTACTGGATTTTAGGCTTAAACAGTAATCTCTTCAGTTGCAAATTGTTAAATTATGCAATATGAAGAATTTGAATTCCAAGGTATATTCCTTCCTTAAAATGGTGGCCCCTGTTGCTATGGTGTCGCTGTTTGTTTCCGCTTGTTCTGAAGAAAAGAAAGAACCTCTTCCGGAACTGCCTGCTATTGAACTTCCTAAGGAACTTCCCGGCCTTTATTCTGGTCGAATGCCTTGTGATGACTGCTCCGCAAAGATGATCCGCATGAACCTCAACGAGGATATGTCCGTTGTTGTGGTCCAGACGAAGATTCAGGACTCCCTGACCATTGATACGCTCTCCGGAACCTATGTTGTAACGGACAGTACGGTGAATGTTTCCTTGTCGGAAAACTCCATTCATTGGAATTATAAACGCGGTTCCATGGGAACATTGTCCTATCTGACAAGCAATGGCGCTGTTTATGAAGACGAGAATGGCCTTCATGCTGATCTAATCCGTATTTTCAAATCTCCGGCCAAGAAGGCTGCCGCAGAAACAAAAACGGAGCCGGGAAACTAATGAAGTTTTCGGTGCTGATAGTCGATGACGAGCCTTTAGCTCGGAGGCGTATGCGCTCTTTGCTGGAAGAATTCTCTGAGGAAGTCGAAATCCTTGGAGAAGCTTCTTCTGGTGCGACCGCAATTCAGCTGATTCGAGAACTAATGCCAGATGTGGTTTTCCTGGACGTTCAAATGCCGGATATGGACGGCTTTGATGTTCTTCATGGCTTAAAAAAGGATGAAGTTCCGCTGGTTGTGTTCACGACGGCTTATGATGATTTTGCAGTAAAGGCCTTTGACGAGGATACTGTCGATTATCTCTTGAAACCTGTTGAACCGGAACGCTTGGCTGCGTCCATTGAAAGAATTCGCCGTCGCTTACCTGTTACGGAAAGTGAACCGGCTTTGCCACAGAATATTGATTTGGAAAAATTACGCAGTCTGGTGAGCGTGGATGGCTCGTATATGCGTCGCCTCCAAGTCAAGATTGGCGATAGGATTATTTTTGTCAATCTGGACGAAGTGATTCGTTTCCAAAGCGAAGAAAAATACACGACCGTTTATACGACTAGTAATCAGTATGTTATTGACACTCCAATTATTGAATTGGAAAAAAGACTAGACCCGAAGAATTTTGTGAAAGTTCATAGATCTCATATTGTGGCTATCGACTATATCGCAGAATGCAGAAAACTGGAAACGGGGAAAATGGTCGTATTCCTGAAGGACAGGAATATGACCCAGCTGCAAGTCAGTCGTAATGCTATAAAGAAATTTCGAAATCTTTAATTGTACGGAGTAGAGATGGATTCTGAAAAGAAAAAATCAACGAAGAGTTTTTTGAAAGGATTGTTCAGCGGAATTGTTGTCCCGATTGTCTTGTGCATTGTTGTGATCCAGTATGTATTCCAGGCTTTCCAGATTCCTAGTGGCTCTATGGAAGACTCCTTGAAGACAGGCGATTTCCTGCTTGGTCTCAAGTTTACGTATGGCTCTCCCGTTCCCTTTAGCAATAAGAAGTTCCCGAGCATCATTGACCCGAAGCCTGGTGATGTGGTGATTTTCCGTTATCCTGGTGATCCGGAATATCCCGATGGAAGTCCGGAACGTTACACCCATCTTTTCAATGCATTGATGTTCGGCAATTTCTACTGGGACCACAATCCTGAAGATGGTCAGCCTCATTTGGTTCATTATGCTGATGGTCCCAAGGATTATATCAAGCGTTGCGTTGGTGTTAGTGGTGATACTCTTGCTGTGCATCGCGGCCGCCTTTACGTGAACGGAGTTCGCCAGGATACCTTGCCTAGTCATGGCAAATGGACTTCTTTGAGCAGAACTTTGTCTCCGCGAGATGAACGCGAGACTTTTGTTGTTCCTTCTGTGGGTGATACCATTTATGTGGATTCCGTATCTCTGGAACAGCTTTGGTGGCTACGTTCCATTGTCGCTCAGGAAAATCCGGATGAATCTGTTGAACTGGATCTTTCTCTCTGGAAGGATGGGGTTGAAATCAACAACTATGATTTCGAAAACTTCAAGATGCCGGTGGAAAATGACCGTGGCCTTGCCATGAACGAACTGTTCCGTCGCAATCGTCAGGTGATTCAGCATCGCCTGGTTCAGGGTGATACGATTTCTGGCGCAATGTCCTTTAACTACTATAGAGAACTTGCCCGTATGGCTTACTTGCCTATGATTGACCCCCATGCAAAGGGTGGCATGATTCGCAATGTGAGCTACATTGGTTTTGAAGGTTCCATGCTTCAGGACTTGGAAGGTAACGTGGCCATGTTGAACCGCGAAGAAAGTGCCGCTGTCGAAGCCGCTGCAGAATCTGCTGTTGTTGACAGCACTGCTGACAGTGTTGTTGCCGAAGTTCCTGCTGCACCTCAACAGGCTTCAAAGTTCGAAATTCGTCGTAAGCTTTCTCTTGGTGGAAAGCCCATGGATTTCTACGTAGTAAAGACTCCGCAGTATTTCATGATGGGTGACAACCGAGACAATTCTGCTGATAGCCGCTATTGGGGTTTTGTGTCCCAGCGTAATATCAAGGCTCAGGCTTTCGTTATTTACTTCTCATTTGAAAATGAAGATGGTGCGTTCTCTCTGGGTAATCCGTTTACCTGGTGGCGCCTCCCCTTTAGAATTCGCTGGTCTCGTATTGGCAAGGTGATTCCGCTGATCTAGTATGAGAGTGAAGTCGTTTATAAGCGCTTTTGTTGCGGGCCTGCTTTTGGTGGCCTGTGCGACCCAGGTGGCGCCCTCTGGAGGTCCGGAGGACAAGTTGCCCCCTCGTGTCGCGGCTGTGTATCCGGCTCCCAATACGACGAATCATCCCAACGAACTTTTGGTGAAGTTGGAATTTGATGAATGGATTAATGCTGCTATTCCTAGAAGCGCTGTTTCCATTTCTCCTCCCATTGAAAAGAAATTGCGTTTTGAAGTGAGCGGAAAATCCCTGGTGCTGACTTCCCGTGCGGAACTGGATACGGGTACCACATATACGGTGACTTTTGCCGGGGGCATTAAGGACCTTCGCGGAAATACTTTGTCGAAGCCGTTCCAGGTGGTGTTCTCTACGGGTGCGGTAATTGATTCCTTGACTTTGTCGGGTCGCGTTCTTGTAAATGAGACCATGATCAACAAGAAACAGTTCCCCAGTGTAGGTCTTTTCCTGATGGGGCCGGAACGCGAGTCCCGCAAGTATCTGGCTAAGTATCGTGACTCCGTTACGAAGACCTTGGACCTGATGCCTATGCTGCTGAAGGAACCTCCGCTGTACGTGACTCGTGCAGACAGCGCAGGTAACTTTACCCTGACGGGTTTGAAGGCTGGCTCATATCGTGTTGTTGCCTTTGTCGATGGCAACGGAAACCAGAAAATTGAATTGTCCACGGAACAGGTTGGCATTTGGACCCAGGATCTGGTGCTGACGGAACAGAGTACCGATACCATGTGGATTCCCATTGCTGATATGGATACGACGCATCTGGAACTGGAATCTGTGTCGCAGCCTTTCGCCAACGTGTTGGAAGCGAGCTTTACTCGTAACGTTTACTTTGATTCTGCTTTCGCCGACACTAATAACTGTCACTTGGTTTCTCCGGAAAAGGAAGACATTTATCCAAATCTTGTCTACATAAGCCCGACTTCCAGCAAACCGCAGTTCTACTTTAAGGACGCTCCCAAAAGCGAAGTTCTGTACAAGTTCATTTGCGCCGCAGGTAAGGATTCCTTGTTCCGTACATTGGATACCACCCGTAACGAAATTGACTGGGAATGGAAAAAGATGGAAGGGGATACGCTTCCGGCAAAGGCTACCTCTGCAAAAGCTGTTTCCAAGTCAAACGTGATTTTCCCGGAAGATACCATTTTGATTTTGTTCAACAAGCCGAAAACGGATTCATTGGAAAATACGTTCTACATCGCAATGAACAAGGATACCACTGAGGTGCAGGTTTCCCAGCAGGATCCGGTTCGCTTTGCCATCGAGAAAAAATCTCCGTGGACCATGGACGCATCCTTTACTGTATTGATGGGGTATAAGGATACGACTCTTGCGGCTGCCGATAGCAATGGTGTCCGTGATACCGTGGTGGAACTGAAGTACAAATCCCTGAGTAAGTTTGAAACTGTGGCGAAACTGAAGCTTGCAACTTTAAGCGGTCAGATTCCTGGTGCGCAGGCAGGTGCAATTGTACGTCTGCGTTCTGCAACCAACAATGCATATTTTGTTGAAACATGCGATCTTGGCGGATCTTTCAAGTTCAATAGACTTATGGAAGGAAACTACTTTATGGACTACTTCTATCCCGAAAGCGGAAAGACTATTCCTAATGGTGGTTCTGTAAATCCGTTCCGTTATGGTTCCGCATGGCGAGCTATTAATGATACGTTGAAATTGGGAAATGGCGACAACAAGCTTGATCAATTGGTTCCTACGATTCCGGCGTTGAATTAAATTTTTTAAAGGATATAATGATGTGTAAGATTCCCTCTTTTGTGGCTATTGACTTAGAAACCACAGGCCTTGATTTTGAAAAGGATGAAATAATCGAGGTTGCCTTGGTCCGTTTTGAAGACGGAGTCCCTGGGGAATCTGTGGACTATTTGGTAAAGCCCGTTTCTGCACAGCTTCGTCCCTTTATTGAAAACTTGACTGGCATTTATAAGAGTGACTTGGGAAGTGCGGAACCTTTCTCTGCCGTGGCGGGAAAGATTTTTTCCTTTATCGGAGACTTGCCTATTGTTGCCCACAATGCAAATTTTGATTCCAAGTTCCTGAAGCAGACTTTTGCAAAGGTCGGTGTCAGTTTTGAAAACCACCCGGTCTGGGATTCTCTGACGGTTTCCAGGATTGCCTACCAGAACATTCCTAACCATCGTTTGGATACCTTGGTGCAGGAATTGAATATCCCCCGCAGTCGTGCCCATCGCGCTTTGCCTGATGCTGATGCTTGTGGCCGTCTTTTTGTGATGTGTCTGGAAAAAATCCAGAATGAAGATCCTTGGTTGTTGAAGGCTTTGTCCAAGGTCGCAGTGGGATCTGATTGGTCCATGGTTTGGCCGTCCAATGAAGATTCCTCTGACTTGCCGGAATATAAGTTGCCGGTGGTTCCTCTGGAAGACGTTCCTGAAAAGAGCAAGACTCCCCGTGTTTCTGAATTCTTCAAGGAAGATGGCCTGCTTGCCAAGAAAATTGAGAATTTCAAATACCGCCATAATCAGCAAGATTTTGCTTCTGTTGTGGAACGCAACATGCATAAGGGTGGCCTCTGTGTTCTGGAAGCTCCTACAGGTTCCGGAAAATCCTTGGCCTACTTGGTGTCTGCCGCAAACAAGGCGGTGTCCGGCGAACGTGTCGTTATTAGCACCGCTACCAGGGCCTTGCAGGAACAGTTGTGGAATCACGATATTCCCATGATTGCGGATTTGTACCAGGGCAAGTTGAAGCCGGCCATTTTGAAAGGCCGTGAAAATTATCTGTGCTTGCGTAAGTTCGAAGAAATTCTGAATGCCCCGGCAAACTTACTGTTGCCTGAAGAACGTGATTCCTTCATGGCCATTATCCCGTGGGTATTTGCAACAACCTCTGGCGACGTCAATGAAAGTTCTTCGTTCAGCCAGGGCCGCAATCGCGTGCTTTGGTCTAAAATGGCCAGCTCCGCAAAATCCTGCCTTGGCGAAAAGTGCCCTCATTACGGTAAGTGCCCCGCCTTGGCCGCAAAGCGCCGCGCCATGAATTCCAATATGCTGTTGGTGAACCACTCTCTGTTCTTTGCTGACATGTCTTTGGAATTTGCCTTGCTTCCGTTGTACGAACATATTGTGTTTGATGAAGCTCATCGCTTGCCGGAAATCAGTAATCAGTCCTTGGGCCGAGTGATATCCTTCTTCAGTTTGCGCAACACCATCAAGACGATGGTTCCGTCCCGTAGTAAGCAGGACGGCTTGATTGCGGAATTATCTGCCTTGGTTCCTGTTGAAAATACTGAGGTTCTGGAAGCTTGTGCTAACCTGACTGAAGCTTTGTCTGAATTGGAAAAATCCTTGCACCGTTTCTTTATGAAAATTGGGAAGAAACTAGCAAAGCAGAAAAATTCCAAGAATGGATTTACTTATACGGCAGGTGTGATGGCTGAATATGATGCTGATCCTAACGGATTCCTGGATCAGTATGCTGTATCTCAAAAGGCTGCCGATGTACTGACTGCAAAGTTGTCTGCAGACAAGATGAGTGAATCTGTACTTGGTGCTTTGAGTAATTTGAATGGACGAATGACGGAAATTTCCAGATTCGTTTCAGACTTTGAGTTCCTTACCAAGGCTAGCCGTGAAGACTGGGTGTTCTTTATGGAGGAACCTTTCAATCCTCATACCATCAAGTTGCACGCCTGCCCGTTGAACTCCAGTGACGTTCTTAAGGCAAAGTTTTATCCGTGGATCAAGTCTGCTACCTTTACGTCTGCAACCCTTGCGGTGCAGGGTGACTTGACGTACTATGTTCAGAAGATGGGCTTGGATACTTTGGATGAAAAGAAGAAACCCTTTGTGCGTGTTTATACGGAATCCGCAAGTAAGGATGAACGCCTCTCTGTGATGGTGACGAAGCATTTGCCGAAACCCTCTACTCCGGAGTATAACGATGCCGTGAATGCGACTTTGTGCGAGATCCTTCCGGACGTTGCTGAAAATACCATGGTGTTGTTTACCAGCATTACGGCTATGATGAAGGCTCAGGCTGCGCTGGCTCCGGTTTTTGCTCAGAAGAACAAACTGCTTTTATGCCAGCATGTGGATGGTGCGTTGGATGGCCTTGTGGCTATGTTCCGTCGTGAACGTGGTGCTTGCCTCCTCGGCTGCCAGACTCTTTGGGAAGGTGTCGACTTCCCGGGGGATGCTCTGAAGCTTCTTGTGATTCCGAAACTTCCGTTCCCCAATCCCGTGGATCCGCTGGTGGCGGGTATTACTTCCAAGATGAAGAACGAAGGCAAGAATTCCTTTAAGGATTACTTTGTTCCGGAAGCCTATATGGAATTGCGCCAGGGCTTGGGCCGTCTGCTTCGTTCGGAAGAAGATTCTGGCAAGGTTCTGATTTTGGATAATCGCGTTGTTACCGAGCATTACGGTAAGACGTTCTCCAGAATTTGGAATATGAAGCAGAATGTTGCAAATTCTACTACGGACATTGTTGAGTTTCTTAAAGCTTAACTTGAGCCCTGGACGTTTTTTTACTACATTTGGCACCCTATTCAGGGTGCTACATGGTTAATTTAAATACGTTTTTTGATGGAATGTCTAAGCCTTTGCTGCGCGCTGCGCATGTGAGGGCTTTTGGACCTAAAGGCCTGCTTAATAACGCATTGATTCAATCGGAAGTCCTTTCTTATTACTCTGATAAGAAACGTGTGGTTGAACTTTTTTCCAAGATGGAATCCTGGCAGCGTCGTTGCCTCAACTTGATTTATCATAGCGGTTCTCGTGGCCTTGCTTTCAACGAACTTCGTTTGACAATTCCCGTAAGCAAGAATCGCGAATTGCAGTCTTTCTTGTTGAACATGTGCCGCGACTATGTTCTGTGGCGTGGTGCCTCTGCAAATAACGCAGTGTATTTTGGTTTTGCCGATTTCATGGGCTGTTTTGATATTCCTGTTGAAGTCGAAGTGCAGAATAACTCTGGCTATAGTGCCTACCAGAATCTTTTGGACTGGCACATTAGTCTTGTGCTCTCCTACGCCATGCGAAAGGAATTGAAAGTCAATTCCAATGGCACCATTCATCGTCGTAGCTACCAGATTTGTGCAGACTCCTTTGCAACAGCAAAGCAGATTTCTGAACGCGCTGCAGAAAATGAACTTTCTCTGATTTTCAATTTCCTTGTTGTGAACGGTTGGCTGGAACTGGAAGATTCTTATCTGGTTCCTTCTGAAAAGTCGCTGGAATATATCCGCAAGAATGGATTCCGCTTGCATCAGGATGTTGTGTCCTGGTGGCTCAAGGAACGTTTCCGTGGTGACCGTGCCCATTGCGCACAGCTGTTGAGTGAACTTGCTCAGCCGAAGTCTGTAATAGATGCATCCTACTTGTTGTGGGTTCTTGACCCGACGGCACGTCTGCAGGAAAAGAACAGGGATGTAGCGTGGGATTACTTGCCTCGTCCTCTTCGTGAACTTTGGCTGCTTGGCCTTGTGAATTTCCAGATGGTCCATGGCAAGGTTTCTGCAGTCGCTCTTTCCCAGTCTGGTTCAGATTGGATTTCCAAGGCTATTGCGACGATTCCCGAACAGAATATTTCATGCTTGCCCAACTTTGAGTTGATCGCTTCTACGGGAACCTCTCCCCGAGTGCTGTTTACCTTGGCATGCCTTGCCAAGGTTGAAAACGACGAACTGTACCTTCGCTTTACTCTTGATAAGGAATCGTATGTTCGTGGTTTGAAGTGCGGCTTGCCTGAGGTTGAAATCGAAAACTTTAAGTCTTGGATTAAGCCTCCTGAAAACGTGGCTTCCACCATCAATGAATGGAATGCTTCCTATTACGGAGCAAAAGTCCAGACGGTTCGCCTGCTCAAGATTGAGGACGTGAAGATTCTTTCGGATCTTTCCCATTTCCCTCAGTTCCTGGAATTTACCGAGGAGTATATTCCCAACTACGGTTTTATCTTGAAGCCGGAATGCGAAACCCGCGCCTTTGAAATTTTGGAAAGCTTCGGTTTCTGTCCGTACGTGGAACGTAATATTGCGGACCGTTTGGCCGCTCCTTCCGAAGAATGGCGCAAGGACTTTGTTGCTGCATGGCCCGAGTCAAAGTCTACGGACTATGAACTTAAGGACGAAGCCGACGAAAATACTTTGCAGACCGCCTTGAATTCTACAAAGTACGGCAGTAACTACCAGAAGCTCAGCACCTTTGACCTGGTGAAGGTTCTTCGCTATGCAAAGACTGTGGGAACTCTCGTGGGTGCCAAGGTCAAGGATCCGAACAAGCGCGGAGCAAAGGAAACGGAAATCGTCTTTCATGTTCTGGCGCTGAAGTTGGCGAAGTCTCCCCAGACCATTGAAATTCAGGTTCGTGGCAAGGATGAAAAAGAAAGTCTTGACTTGAATTTCATTCAGGAAGTCAAGGTTGTCGGCAACGCCGAATCGTAAAGGCCTTTACAGTAAAAGCAGGTGGTGAAACCTGCTTTTATTTTTTTATTCGAAGGTTTGGGCGTGGGCGGCGATATCCACCATTTCGTCTACGGTGAATTCGTCGTAGTAGGCTTCCATGTTGCGATCGTCATCGCCGAAATTCATCTGGTACCAGAAAGTAGGCAAGTCTTTACGGGCGCGTTCTCCCATGTAAATGGGGTTGGCTAATGTTCCGCCAAGGTTTATGCGCCGTCCGTCGTTTCCGTGGCACGGCCTGCAATTCTGCAGGAATAATTTTTCGCCGCGTTCAAGGTCGTATTTCTTGAACTTGCCATCCTTGTCTAATAGTTTGTATATAAGGAGGGCCATGCGGGCGTCTTCCTTTGTCAGGGTGTCGCCTTCGGAACCGGGTGCGGGAGCGACTAACTTAGGAGGATTTTCAACAACGTTTTGTGCCGCAGGATCTTCTGCGAAGGAGGAAACACCCAGTAGCAATCCATATGCTGCCAGTGGTATTACTCCAAATAAATGAAAACCCTTAAAAGCCATGTTTATAATGTAGAAAGTCTTTTGTAAAATACAAGTTAACGCAAAGCTTTTCTATTATTCCAAGTATGAAAGGGACAGGGATTTTTCATTCGGTATTGATGGCTTGCGCCGTCTTTTCTTCATTTTCTTTTGGAGCAGGTCCAATGGGTGTTCATACAGAACAGTTTTCCTTTAATGGTCGTTGGGAACATACGGATTCCTATAGTCGAACAAGTGCCCCGGCGGCAATGATTCAGTTCAACGCTGTTGCCAGTGATCTTGAATTTGATATTGAAGGCCAGGCTCGTTGGCGAGTAGATCAGGATGGAAAACAGATTGCAGTCTTTGTGACGGACTCTCGCTCTGTTCAGAAGGTGAAGGCTGCTGGTGATGGGGAATCTCATCGCTATCGCTTGATCAAGGTCAGCGAAAGCAATCCGGGTGGTGCCAAGGTTTATGGCATCTCCTTGGACGCCAAGGGAAAGTTCATGGATCCGCCCAAGTCTTCTAACCGCCGTATCGAATTTATTGGAGACTCCTTCACCGTGGGCTATGGCGTAGAAGGCCAGGTTGGTGATCCCGATGATCACGTATTCATTGCTACCAACGCTTCCAAGAGTTATGCCTTCCTGCTGGCTGATAGCTACAAGGCAGATTTCCAGGTGAACGCCTTCAGCGGCCGTGGAGTGGTCCGCAACTATGACAACATAGTTCCGGAATGGCTGGTGCCTCGTTTGTACCAGTACACTGTTCCCGGTGAGGCTACTTCCGACTTGGGCCAGGGGGCAGATTCCACCAAGCTCATGTGGAACTTCAATGATTTCCACCCGCAGGTTATCGTGGTGTTCCTGGGCATCAATGACTTCCAGGGCAATGCCCCCTATGGCGACAAGGCTGCCTTCAAGAAGGCTTACGCGGAGCTTCTCCAGAAATTACGTGACGCTCATCCTGGAGTCAAGTTCCTTTTGGTCTCTACCAAGATTTGGCCCAACGACGACTTGACCCCTACCGTAAAGGCCGTTTTTGACGCAGAGAAGGCCTCTGGCCACAATGATTTGGACTTTGTGGAGGTAAGAACGGAAAATACGGCCCTCCATGGTCACCCCTGCGAACGTTCCCAGGTTGATTTGGCTAACACTTTGAGGCCAATTATCGGTCGTTTGGGCCGTTGGATGTCCCGCTAAGAGGTTGTTTCTAGGCTTAATTTTATATATTAAACCAAAAGTATTTACTGGTTGTTGACCTATGTCGAAGATTTTAGAGAAACTTTACGCCTTGTTCAGGATGAATATCTTGATCTTTGTGCTCTTGGCTGTTACAGTCATAGCCCTTTTCGCGTACCAGAATGGCCTGGATAATATCGAACCGCTTTACCTGTCCGATTATCCCTATGTCATTGCAGAAACGGACTCCGCTGATGGTGGAGCCTCTGCAGTCCAGTTGGCCCGCACGGACTCTTCCATTATCGTAGACTATGAACTGCGTGAAGGTTATGCCTATCCGTATGTGGGCGTCAAGATCTTCCTTGGCGACGGCAAGACCCGCGGTAGGGATCTTTCCAAGTATGACAGCATCTTCGTGTGGGTGAAGCCTCGTGGTGAAGGTACTGTGCGTCTTTACATGCGCAGCTATGATAGCACCATCTATCGCCAGGGTGACGAATCTTCCCTCAAGTTCAATGAAATTGAATTCTTCCCCTTGGAAGAAACCTATCCGGCAGTGTTCGTTCCCAAGGAATTCCGCGTTGCCGGTTGGTGGGTTGCCCAGAACGAAATTAACGTGCATAAGGCCCATGTGGACTTGAGCAACGTTCCCCTGATTGAAATTCAGACTGGTACCAATGCTCCGTTGGGCTACGGCACCTTGGAAATCAAGGGTTTCTGCTTCAAGGGCAAGAAGATTGCCAAGGAAAAGCTGGTCACTTCCCTTGTGGCCATGTGGTTTGTCACCTTCCTTATCATCTTGATTATCCGCTTCTTTGATTACAGCCGTGAACGTGCTGCCAACAAGAAGAAGCGTGAAGAGTTGGAAAAGAACTTGCTGGCTCTCGAAATCGAAAAGAGCGAATACGAGAAGTCCAGTAAGGAAGACCCGCTTACTGGTTGCTTGAACCGCGCTGGCTTTAGCAGCATCCTCATGCGCGAACAGGAAAACCTGAGCAAGAACGGTAGCCCGGTTTCCTTCGTGATTTTGGATATCGACCATTTCAAGCAGATCAACGATTCCTATGGTCACAACGTGGGTGACGAAGTTCTGGTGAACTTGACCAAGCTTATTCAGGGCAAGATCCGTAATACCGACGCCCTGGTACGTTGGGGTGGTGAAGAATTCGTGATCCTGTGTGGCGATACGCCGATCCAGAATGCTCAGTTCCTTGCTGAAAAGCTTCGCATGGCAATTGAAAACGGCGAACTTATCAAGCAGCAGAAGGTAACCTGCTCCTTCGGTATTGCCGAAATGATTGCTGGTGAAGATCCCAAGCGCCTCTTCGAACGTGCCGACAAGGCCCTCTACTCCTCCAAGGAAAATGGCCGTAACCGCGTCACGAGCGCTACTTTCAAGCGGACTCATTAGTCTTATGAATCAAGGGGATCGCTTAAACGTGAACCTTTGGAGCTTAATGTCGGCAGCCTTGCTGGTTGTCGGCATTTGCTGTATATCGGGGTGCGCCAAAAAGGAACTGGAAGTGGAGTATCGTCCGCTGCAAATTCATTGGACCGCCGCCCCTGGTCAGGACGAGAACGCTATGACCGACAAAGACTTATGTGTGATAAAAATCACCAGCCGTCTGATGTCAGAGAAGCCCGTTCAGTCCTCTCCCATTGAGGATCTGTCCTACAACGTGGTTTTTGGACAAAAAGCCGAAAACGCTGAAATCCTTGAATTTAAAGGGGTTTGCGAGGATTTGTCCCTTGCGAAACTGCCTGAATGTAACTGGTCTGCGACCTGTGATGGACAGGGAAATGTTGTTGTAAAGTTCAACAACGGAGATTAGCCTTAAACGCTGTGTTTACAATAAGTTACGACTTATTTTTGAAGGTATGAAGCAGATTTTTGAATATACCGATTACCGTGAATGGCTTAGAGACGCATTTGATGACTTTAAACAGAGAAAGTCTATTATTTCTTGGCGTTACATGGCTATGAAAATCGGTGCGGATCCTGGTAACCTGTTGAGAATGTCCCAGGGCAAGATCCACCTGTCCACTAATTTTATCAAGCCCACTGCAGAATTTTTTGAACTTGGCGAAAAGGAAACCGCCTACTGGACCGAAATGGTTCTTTTTGGACGTTCCAAGACCGATGCCGACGCTTTGCAGCACTACGAAAAGATGCAGTCCCTCAAGGGCGTTTCCTTGAAGTACCTGGCCAAGAAGGAACTGGAATTCTATCGTCACTGGTACTACAATGCTATCCGCTCCATTATCGGTATTTGCAAGTTCAAGGACGACTACCAGGGTCTTGCAGAAAGCTGCACTCCTCAGATTACCGTGGAGGAGGCCAAGGCTGCTGTTGAATTGCTGCATGAGCTCAACATGATCTCTACCGACCGTGAAGGCTTCTGGAAGGTGAATGACACCTTCGTAAGTACCGGTGGAAACTGGCGCTCTGCAGCGGTCCGTCAGTTCCAGAAGGATACCATCGCTCTCGCCGGCGAGTCCCTGGAACGTCATGCACCCTTCCTTCGCGACATTAGCACAGTCACCATGACGTTTAATATGGATGATATCCAGCTAATTCGTGAAAAGATTGAAGAATTCCGTTCGGATTTACTACGTTTATCCCAGGAAGGTTCCGGTGACAACACCGTATTCCAGTTAAACGTCCAGCTTTTCCCGTTGGCATTCACTAAACCGCTTCAGGAGAAAAAGAAATGATGAAAAAACATTTTCTTTTGCCTATGGTCTTAGGCTTGGCTGGAGCGTTCTGGGCTTGCGGTCCTACCGAATCTGCGGGTGGTCCGGGAAGCATTACTACCAACGGTATTGCCATGGCCGATGGCCAGGTGGCTCCTTTTGCCAGGGTTGCAGTTCGTGCTGTGGACCATATGGCTGACGATGCCTCCGTTGAAAATTCCATTATTGTTGCAGACACTGTTGCCGACAGTGCTGGCCACTTCTACCTGAATGTGAAGGAAGATGGCGATTACCGCTTGACCATCCTTCATAAGGGTTACGCCTATTCCAAGGTCATGTCCCTTGAAAAGGACCCCTCTGTAGAAACCAGTGACCTCGGTTCCCTGAACCTGGTTTCCACTGCTGTGATGATGGGTGAAGTCGATATTCCGGAAGGATCCAACAATGTCTGGGTGGGTATCCTTGGTACAGATATTCTTGTGCCTACCGACGCTAACGGCGTGTTCGTGATTCCCTACGTACCGGCAAACGATTCTCTCCAACTGTACTTCAAGTCCGAGGACTACGACAAGGTCCTGGATGAAAAGAGCGTCTTCTTTGAACCGTCTGAATCTGTATACGAAGATTACAGAACCCAGGTGGAAATTCCTAAGGATACCACGGATTCTTCTGGCAAGAAGATCGTCGTTCTGCAGGCTGACGGTTCTGCGGCCTCCAATGCAAAGGTGGCTCTCCGCAAGGTCGACGCCATGGTTGAAAAGTTCGCTTTGCAGAACAACCTGGTCCTTGCCGATGTAGTTACTGATGATGAAGGTGCATTCACAATGGAGTGGCCGGAGTCTGGAGACTATCGCCTTACCGTATCTCTCGGAAGTGGCACCTTCTCTGAAGTCTACGATGCAGAAGACTTGACGGAAATTGACACTCTCAAGCTGTCCTCCTCCGCTACCATTTCTAGCAAGGTAACACTTGATAGTGGTGAAGACTATGCCTGGGTTGGAGTCTATGGATTCGATGTGTTGGTGAAGACCAGTGACCTTGGCGCCTATGTGTTGCCCACGCTTCCTGCCAACGATTCCCTGACCTTGTACTTCGTTCATGCAAAGGATAGTGTGCCTTTTGTTGAACAGGCTGTAAAGACCCCGAAGGAAGGCAAGAGCTACTTGAATCCGGCAAAGTTGCTGTACGATTTCGAACAAGATAACGAACTGTGGTACATGGATGTGGATACCTTGTACAAGGGCACTACTTTCAAGTTTGGAACCGGCGTTCAGCAAAACGATAAGAATCATAAGCTTGCAGACCATCTTGAATCGGATGAAGATCGTGGCAACAACGTGTTCCATGCTTACTATGAACTGGCTGACAATCCTTATGCTTGGGCTCTGCTGGGCGGTAAGTTGGAAGTAGTTAAGAACTTCGCTGCAATCGACTCCATCGAATTCTACGCTAAGGGAAATGGTGAAGTCCGTTTGGCTCTTGAAAACTGGGAATCCTATTCCAAGGGCGTGAAGGCGGCTTCTGGTTGGAAGAAGGTCGGCAGTGACTGGGGTCGAATTGTGGTAAAACCCTCCGAACTTTGCGTGACCAGTGCTGAAAAGTGGTCTTGCTCCGATGCCTGGGACAGCGTCAAGGATCAGGTGAAGCAGATTCATTTCTTCTTTGCTGCCGGTAATGAAATCTTCATTGACGACGTGAAAATCTACGGCGCCCTGTTCTAATCGAAAATCCCGTTTTTAGAGCCCTTATAAGGGTATTATAAGCTTTGAGCCCCTTTATTAGGGGCTCTTTTTTAAGTATCTTTGGTCTATATGGAATCTCTTGAAAAAGAAGCGGCTGTAGCCCTTGATTACCTTTCCCGCATTTCCAAGGAAGCGGAAAAGGCTTTTGATGAATTTCTCCCGTCCGAAAAGGATAGACCGTGTCGCCTTCACGAGGCTATGCGCTATTCCATGTTCGCTGGCGGCAAGCGTTTGCGCCCGGCCTTGGTTCGCGCTGCATTCGATATGTTTGGCGGCAAGGGCGAATCTGTTCGCTACGCTATGAGCGCGCTGGAAATGCTCCACACGTTCTCGCTGATTCACGATGACCTGCCCTGCATCGACGATGATGATTTTCGTCGTGGCAAGCCCACTTCCCATAAGCAGTTCGGCGAAGCCACTGCAGTGATGGCTGGTGATGCTCTTTGCATTCTCGCCTTCGAAATGATGGGTAAGACCGGCAATGCAAAGGCAATTGAAATTTTGGCTCACCTGCTGGGCACCTTCGGTATGATTGGTGGCGAAATGACCGATATCGAATGCGAAGGCAAGCAGGTGGATTTGGAAATTGTGGACTACATCCACTATCACAAGACTGCAGCTCTTATTGAAGCTTCCCTGGAAGTTGGCGCCCGCTTGGCTAACGCTTCCGAAGAAGAAATCAAGGCTATCCGCGATTACGGTCGCTCCATCGGTCTTGCCTTCCAGATTGTGGATGATATCCTGGATATCGTTTCCACTACTGAAGAACTTGGTAAGGATGCCGGTTCCGACATCGAGAAGGGTAAGGCTACTTATCCGGCTCTGGTTGGCTTGGAACAGTCCCGTGTCCGTGCCCGTGAACTGTATGAAGAATCCATCAAGGCTTTGGATACCCTGAAGCAGGATACCGAGATTCTTCGTTCTATTGCCGCATTCATCATTACTCGAGTTAAGTAATGGATCTTAAAGATATAAAGTCCCCAAAGGACATCAAACACTGCTCTGTCGAAGAGCTGAACAAGCTGGCCAGCCAGATTCGCGAGACCATCATTGGTCAAGTGTCTAAGCATGGCGGTCATCTTGCTTCCAGCCTTGGCGTGGTGGAACTTACCCTTGCATTGCACTACGTGTACAATACACCGGACGACAAGATTGTCTGGGATGTGGGTCACCAGGCTTATGTCCATAAGCTCCTGACAGGCCGTTTTGATCGCTTTGGCTCCCTCCGTCAGCAGGATGGTATTTCCGGATTCTTGAAGCGTCACGAAAGTGAATACGACTGCTTTGGCGCAGGCCATGCCACTACGTCTATTTCTGCAGCCCTCGGTTTTGCTGTTGCACGTAACCACTTCAACCGTCGTAACAACGTCGTTGCCGTAATTGGTGATGGTTCCATGACCGGCGGTATGGCTTACGAAGCCTTGAACAACGCTGGCATTTCCAAGCAGAACATGACCATCATCTTGAACGACAACAAGATGAGTATTGCTCCCAACGTAGGTGGCTTCAGCAAGTACTTGAACCGCGTCATTTCCGACCCGGTGTACAACAAGATGCGTATGGACCTGGACCGCTTGATGAAGCGTCTTCCGGGCGTACTTGGATCCCGCTTCCGTGATCTGTTCCTCCAGGTTGAAAGTGCTGCAAAGACTGCAGTCAAGCCGGGACAGTTCTTCGAAGATCTGGGTGTCCGTTACTTTGGCCCTATCGATGGCCATGACATTAATGAACTGGTGATGATTCTTGAACGTGTAAAGTCTCAGCCGGGCCCCTGCCTGGTCCACGTTCTTACTGAGAAGGGCCGCGGTCTCGACGCTGCGGTGAAGAACCCCACCAAGTTCCACGGTTGTAATCCCTTCGATCCGGAAAGCGGTCTTCCGCTGGTGCCGGGTAGCAAGAATCCTTCCTTGACCAGCGTGTTCGGTAAGACCATGCTGGAACTTGCCAAGAAGGACAACCGCATCATCGGTATTACTGCCGCAATGCCTACGGGCTGCGGTCTCGATATTATGGCGAAGGAAATGCCCGACCGCGTCATTGACGTGGGTATCGCCGAAGAACACGCTGTAACCTTTGCTGCAGGTCTTGCGTGCGATGGCGTTGTTCCGGTGGTGGCAATTTACTCCTCCTTTATGCAACGCGCCTACGACCAGATTATGCACGACATTGCTCTGCAGAATCTCCACGTTGTTCTGGTGCTGGACCGTGCTGGCCTCGTAGGCGCAGACGGCCCCACACATCATGGTGCGTTCGACTTGTCTTTCCTGCGTACGATTCCGGGCATTACCATCCTGGCTCCGTCCAACGAAAACGAACTGCGTGACATGCTGACAGCATCCATTGATATGCCGGGTGTTGTGGCTATCCGCTATCCTCGTGGAACAGCCTTGGCTGAAGAACTGGAACCTGCAACAGACAACTTTGACGGCTGTCTGCCGAAGGTCTTGGAACAGGGTAAGGATATCCTGCTTCTTGGCGCAGGCTTCATGACAAATGAACTGAAGAAGACTGCAAAGGTCTTGCGCGAAAACGGATACAACCCGACCCTCGTGGATGCCCGTATCGTAAAGCCTCTTGACCAGGAATGCTACCGCGGTCTCTTCGAAAACCACAAGGTGATTGTCACTTTGGAAGACAATACGCTGGTGGGCGGTTACGGTTCCGCTATCGGCGAAATGCTCCTGGACTTCGGATATACGGACAAGCGTTTGATCCGCTTCGGACTTCCGGACAACTTTGTGGAACAGGGCGAAATTTCTGCCCTCTATAAACTCTTGAAAATTGACGGAGAATCCGTCGCCAAACAGATCATGGATAAAATCCAATAATTGGAAAAAATATGAGCGAAGAAAATAACGAAAAGCGTACCGTGAGATCCACTCTCAATCGTAAGTTCGGCGTTAGCGAAGCTACCGACCGTCGTAATCCCCGCCGCGATGATGACAACCGTGGCGAACGCAAGTCTTTTGGCGACCGTCCCTCCTTCCGTGGTGACCGTGATGAACGCCGTGGCGATCGCAAGTTCGGTGACCGTCCGCGCCGTGATGGTGATCGTCCGTTCCGTGGTGACCGAGACGACCGTCGTGGTGGAGATCGTCCTTTCGATCGTGAACGCCGTCCCCGTGGCGACCGTCCGTTCAACCGCAGCGAACGCCGTGGCCACTTCGGTGACGACCGTCGTCCCCGTCGCGAATTTGCTCAGGCAGGTGCTCCGATCTATCGTCAGCGTCCTGAAGAACAGCAGACTGAAGCTGTTGAAGAAGTTCTGGACGAAGCCGCTCTCGAAGCACGCGTTGCTCAGGTTGAATCCAGCGAAGACGTGGTTTCCAATCCGCCTTGGTTCAAGAAGCTCCTCGCTCTCACCACCGAAAAGGGTCGTGAACGTGAAGGCCGTTTCCTCGGTGAAGGCGTCCATGTTGTTGAAGAATTGGTCAAGCACCATCGTGAATTGGTCAGCTCTGTCTACATGGTTGAAGGTTTCAACGACGAAGCTTTGATCGAAGCTATCAACGAAGCTGAAATCAAGATCAGTGTT
The DNA here is from genome assembly GCA_024399065.1 of Fibrobacter sp. Taxonomy (NCBI): domain Bacteria; kingdom Pseudomonadati; phylum Fibrobacterota; class Fibrobacteria; order Fibrobacterales; family Fibrobacteraceae; genus Fibrobacter; species Fibrobacter sp. The sequence continues at coordinate 61,615 of JAKSIB010000001.1, forward strand.
CTGTCTGAGGCTCAGATGAAGCAGCTCGCTTCTACCGTTACCACTCAGGGCATTATTGCTGTTGCTCGCATTGCAAGCACCAAGCCTGTTTACGAATCCAGCCGCAGCGTCCTCACTCTCGTTGACGCTGTGCAGGATCCGGGTAACCTTGGTACCCTTTTCCGCACCAGCCTCGGCTTCGGTTCCGATGGTATGATTCTCGGTCGCGGTACCGTCAGCCCCTTCAACCCCAAGGTTGTCCGTGGTTCCTCGGGTACTTTCCTCCGCGTGCCTTTCGAATTTGACGTTGATCTCATCGACCAGATCAACTTCCTCCGCAGCAAGGGTTACACCATCATCGCTACCGACTTGCACGGTAAGCAGAGCCTCCGCGAAATCCCGAAGCACAAGCTCCGCAAGATGGCTTTCCTCGTGGGTAACGAAGGTGCAGGCACCAATCCGTACTTCATCGAACTCGCTGACGAAACCGTCAAGATTCCGATGAGCAGTGATCTTGAATCCTTGAACGTCTCTGTGGCTCACGGTATTCTTTCCTACGAAGCTGCTCAGATCCAGGACGAACTCAAGTAAGGTTGCGAGAGGTTTAGAATGAATTTTCATGAACGTCTAGAACAGCGTGTCGCCAAGTGCGGCAACCCGGTTTGCATGGGCATGGACCCGGTGATGAAGCTCATCGATCCTTGCGTTTCTGCAGGTTCTGCCGAAGACAAGATCAAGCGTTTCTATTCCGAAATTTTGGAATGTTGCATCAAGCGTAACGTGATGCCTGCTGTGGTGAAGCCCAACAGTGCATACTACGAATGCGTTAGCGTGCAGGCTATGCTCACCTTGCAGCAGCTCATTGCTGACTACCGTAGCGCAGGAATCCCGGTGATTCTCGACGCCAAGCGCGGCGACATCGGCAAGTCCAGCGCCGCCTATGCAGTGGCTGCATTCGACGTTTACAAGGCCGACGTGGTGACCGTTTCTCCCTGGATGGGTTCCGATTCCGTGAATCCTTTCGTTCGCGAAAATTCTGAAAACGGTGCATACGTTCTTCTCCGCACCAGCAACAAGGGCGCCCACGATTTCCAGGACATGCAGGTCATCGGCAGCGACGATCCCCGCGACGTAAACGAAGCCTTCTACTCCGTTGCTGACAAAATCTTTGAATGGGACGGCGACAAGGGTTTCTTCGGCGCAGTGGTGGGCGCAACCCATCCTGAAGAACTTGAAAAGATCACCGCCTACTGCGTTGCCCATCAGCACGAGATTCCTTTCCTGATTCCGGGTGTTTCCATTCCTGGTGTTCCGGGTGGTCAGGGCGGCGATGCAAAGACTGTGCTTACTGCAATCAAGAACGGTGGTGGCAAGCGTCAGTTCCACGTGCTGAACAGTTCCAGCGGTCTGAACTTTGCTTACCAGCGCAGCGGCAATCCCGAGAACTTCGCAACCGAATGCGTTGACGCTCTGGAACGCCTGGCTGAAGCCTGCCAGATTTAAGGTACCGTAACCCTCGGGACTTGAACTAGGTTCGCGATGCGCTACTTGGCTATCCTCATTTTTGCAGTTGCTGTGATTGCTGCGGCTTTCCATTTTGCGAAGCCGCTGCCTAGCACGAACTTTGATGAATCCTTCTTGCCGAAGGCTTCCTCTGTTCGTTACGTCGCTGCAGGCCACGATGCTGCCGTAGCGGGCCTTTTCTGGATCAAGGGCCTTACGGAACTTGGTGAAAGTTACTTGTATGGCCGTGAATACGGTTACCTGGGTCATGTGGCAGAACTTTCTACCAGTCTGGATTCCTTGTTCTATACGCCCTATTATTTCGTGGGCGGCGTGACTCCGGTGAATGCTCCGGATACGTCGGATTTTTCCGTGTTGCGCAGGGCTTCCAGGGTTTATCCCGATAACTGGCGCCTGTCCTTGTACTACGCCTTGCGTTTGGCTCGCGGTCCCTATCCTAACAAGACCGAGGCGGCTAACGTGATGCGCAAGTATTTCGATAGTCCGGACACAACCATTCCTGAACATATCCGTACGATCTACCGTAGTTTCGAACTGGATTCCATGCAGACTGAAGTTGCCTTGGAAACCATCCTGAACGACGTGATGCAGCCTCAGTTCAAAACCTTCAGGGCAGGTTTCTATGCCAAGATCCTGAAGCTGATTGGCCATAAGGGACTGATTGATGATTACAACAAGAACGAAAATTATCAGAAGATAAAGTTCCTGGTCGATGGTATGATTGAAGGCAAGATTCATCCGGCTGCAGTATACAACGAACTCCTTCAGATGAAAAAGAGGTTTGACGAGGAAGCCGCTGCCAAGGCCGCCGAAGAAGCAGCCAAGGCTGCCGAGGAAACCGCCAAGGATTCTACCAATACGGCAATGGCTGACACTGTTGCAGCGAGCAGCGCTACAGCTGAGTAAGTTTCATTGCCGAGAAATTTAAAAGGGCCCGCCTCATTGGCGAGCCTTTTCTTTTTTGAAGTGCGTCCGTGAAGTTTTTATTCTGCGCAACGCTTGGCGTTGTTTGGGAGCCCCATAAGTTCAAATGCGTTCTGGCAGCGAATCTTCAAATCCTTTTTATCTTCGGCAGAAGTGCTTCTAAGTTGTGAACGGTAGTAAAGAATTGTCGCAGTCAGGTAAGGCTTGTTTCCTTGGATAGCTTTCTTCTCGGCTTCGCGGTAGAGGGAGTCTGCTTCGCTCTTGCCCTGATGATCAGCGACGCGGGCTGTAGTATAGATGTAGAAACCGCCCTTCTTGTCGGAGCGCTTGGCTGCCATTTCCAGGAATTCCTTTGCACTGCTGGTCTGGTTGACGGAAGCCAATGCCACAGCGCATTCGCCATAGAATGCTGCCTGGGTTGTTTCGTCAGCCTTTTTCAGTACGTCTTCCTTGATGGCCTTGCAGAGGTTGACTGCGTCCCTGTAATTTGCCTGAGCCACATCCAATGCCACCTTGGCCTTGGCGAACTGAACCTTGGAATTCTTATCCAGTTCTTCAGTGCGCACGACGGAGAGGAGGGAGTCTGCCAAAGCGTAGTCCAAACTTAAAGTTCTAATCTGTGCCATGCCGATGAGGATTCTGCCTTCGGCGTACAGGTTGGCTTCCTTGCGGCTGGCAAGGAGGGCGCGTTCCAGCTGACCGTATCCCTTGGCGAACTTGCCGTTGTCAAAGGAGCGCTGTGCGCGTGCGGAAAGGATGCCTGATTCAGAAGCGGAAGCAACACCGGTAGCTGCCATAGCCATGACCATGGCGACAGCTGCAGAACGGATCCAATGCTTAGGTGAACGCATTACCATAAGGTCTCCACCATGAAGGGCACTGTATCCTTGCTAGGAATGGATCTCTTGATGATCCACATGTTCTCGATGCCAGCCATCAAGTCGTCTGCATTCTGCAATGTAGCTTCGGTAGTTTCCATGAAGTCGGCGATACCGGTAGTAAGCTTTCCAACTTCACCAAGCAGGTCGTCTGCCTTGCCGAGAGTCTTGTCGACATTGCCCACCATGGTGCCTACGTTACCCATGAGGGAGTCCACGTTACCCATAAGTCCGTCCACCTTCTGGGGAAGGGGCTTCAGGTCGCTCATTAAGCTGGTGACGTCGGTGGTGATTCCGTCCACCTTGCCCATAAGCGCCGGGACAGTGTATGTCAAAGTATCCAACAATCCGGAAGCCTGGAAGAGGACCTTCTTGCCGGAGTAGGTAATGTCGTTTAGTCTGGACAACTGCCTGTTCAAGTTGTCGTAAAGCAAGCGGCTTCCGAAGAGGGCACCCACGGTGGTTCCAGTATCCATGGCCATGACGAGAAGGGTGTCGATACCATCCACAAGGGAGTTCACACGACCCAAAAGTTCGTTGGCAGTTTCAAGTACTGTTTCAATGTCCTGTGCCTGGCCGGGAGGCAGGTAGTCTCCGTCCTCAAGAATACGACCTTTGCCACGGCGAACGTCGATATTGATGACACGAGCAGAAATCAAGTTCTGGTCACGGATGGCGAATACTGTGGCGCTGTCTGTAATCCAGGGTTGGTACTGCTTGCGGATGATGAATTCCATGTTGACGCCATCGCCTTCGATTTCCACGTTGGAAATCTGACCTACGTCCACACCGCTAATCTGGACACGGGTACCAGGTCTAAGGCCGAAAGCTTTTTCAAATGTACTGTGAAGAGTATATTCTTCCACGCCGATCATACCGGTGGAGAATAACTTGGCATAAAGGACAATGGCAAAAATCATTACAGCGGTAGTGAAGAAAACACCGACCATAACGCCGGATATTTCCATCCAATTGATTCGCTTTAAAGGTTTAAATGCCATGGTAAGAAATATATAAATAAATTTTTACGAATAGCGAAACCGCTACATTTATATGAAAAAAAAGGTCTAAAAACAGTGGTCAAGTTGCTATTTTAAAGAAAAAGATCTTATCCGGGTAATTTATGGATTTTTTTGAGTTTTTGAACCAGGCTGTAACTCCGTACCATACGGTTGAATTTCTAAAGAAAGCTCTTTCTGTGGAGGGAATAACCTTGATGGAAAGAGGTGGCGCCTTAATTGCTGTCCGCAAGCCGAAGAAGGCTTGTGCCCAATCTAAGTTCCGCATTGCGCTGGCTCATACGGATTTCCCAGCCCTGAAGATTGCCCCGAATCCGGACAAGGGCTGTGCTGGTGTAAAAACTCTTCATTCTGAAATTTACGGGAGCCCGCTGTTCACCAGCTGGCTGGACCGCGACCTTGGTTATGCCGGCCTGCTAGCTTTTGAAAAAGAAGGGAAGGTGGCAACAAAGCTTGTCCGTGGAACTAAGTTGTTCCGTATTCCCCAGCTGGCAATTCACTTGAATCGTGGTGTGAACCAGGATGGTTTGAAAGTAAATCCCCAGACGGATCTTGATGTTCTGTGGTCTGGCTCCGGTTACTCTAGGAAATTTGTAGAAACTCTCCAGGCTGAACTTGGCTCTGGTGAACGTCTTCTCGATTTTGATGTTCAGCTGTTTGACGCTCAGGCCGCAAATGTTGGCGGCATGGACGATGAATGGATTTATTCTGGTCGTCTCGACAACTTGAGCAGTTGCCACGCCATCGCAGAAGCCATGCTTTCTGCAGAGGCTTTGGAAAATGATTTTGTTGTAGCCGCATTCTTCAATAACGAAGAAGTGGGTAGCAACACTCGCGAAGGTGCTGCAGGCAACTTCATGGAATCCACTCTTGAAGTTCTTTGGAATGAAGCCAAGATTGAAGCACCCTTCTCTCAGGCTCTTGCAGATTCCCTTGCCTTGTCCATTGACATGGCTCACGCTGAACATCCCAATTTTCCGCAGAAGCACGAAGCTAACCACGCTCCGATTCTCGGTGGCGGTGTGGTATTGAAGACAAATTCACAGAAGCGTTATGCAAGTGATGTGATGTCTTCTGCGCAGTTCAAGCTGTTGTGTGAAAAGGCTGGTGTGAAGAGTCAGACTTTCATTACCCGAAACGACATGCCTTGCGGAAGCACGGTGGGTCCCACCATTTCTGCTAACCTTGGAATTCCCACGGTGGACATTGGCGAACCCATGCTCAGCATGCACAGCATCCGAGAAATGATTGCTGTAGATGACCATAAGGATATGATCCAGTTGGTGTCTACATTCTATAAGTAGTGAAAATCCTGCGTAATCAGGTTGAATTGCTGGAAAATGTGCAAAATCAGTAATTTTTGAATTGCGGGTTTTGTATATTGAAAGCCGTCCAGGAGCTATTTAATGCGTTTGAATGTTTTGTTATTTGCCTTGTTTTTGGGAGCCGTGTCGGTTTTTGCACGACCCATCAATGATGGCAACAAGTTGTTTGCCGCTGGCGACTATGCCGGTGCTCTTGAAAAGTATATGAAGGCCCGCGAGGCCGAACCTGCCGATCCGTTACTGTTCTACAACATCGGTACTTGTCAGTATAAGTTGGGCAATTACGAAGAAGCCAAGAAGGAATTGGAAAGCGCTGTGCGCATGCCCGATGTAAAGCTTGCTGCAAAGTCCGCCTACAACTTGGCCAACACTCATTTCCGTATTGGCGAAAAAGCTAGCGAACCTAGCGCCCGTATTGCTGCATGGCGTGAATCCATTGCCTATTTGAAGAAAGCCATTGACTTGGACAATAGCTTTGAAAATGCCAAGAAGAATGTGGAAATTGTTCAGCGTAAGCTCAAGGAAGAACTGGACAAGCAAAAGGAAAATCAGGACCAGAACCAGGATCAGGATAATGACCAAAAGCAGCCGCCTCTGAGTGAAAAGGCCAAGGAAGCTTTGGCCCGCGCGCTCCAGCTCAGCAAGGATGGCAAGTATGCCGAAGCCAAGCAGCTTTTGGAAAACGTCATTGCTGAAGATGAAACTGCTGGTCAGCTGAATGCCTACGTACAGCGCATTGACGATGTCATCGAAATCAAGGCCGGCCGCAAGCCTAAGGCAAAGATTGATGCAAGCAACACCGATAACGACCTGGAGGTAATCTAATGAGGTTCGAGGCTCGAGGTTCCAGGTTTAAGATGTCATTGCGAGGCCAGAATGGTCGTGGCAATCTAAAGCACGTGATGGCTTGTGTCTTGTTGTGCGCAGTCGCGGCATTTGCCGCTCCAAAGTCTGCTAGCGCCTACTACAGCGATGCTGCATTCCAGTACATCGAAAACCGTTTGCCTACTGCAGAAATTACTTGTAATGAAGGCCTGCAGTATTATCCCAACGATCAGAAACTTCAGATGCTCTTGGACCGTATCAAGGAAGCCAAGGACGAACAGAAGAACGAAAATCAGAAGAAGGATCCTAAGAACAACGATCAGAATCAGGACCAAAACCAGGACCAGAACCAAGATCAAAACAAGGATCAGCAGAATCAAGATCAGCAGGACCAGAACCAGAACGGTGAACAGTCCAGTTCCAGCCAGAGTGAAGATCAACAGAATCAGGATCAGAATAATGGCGGACAGTCTAGCTCTGCAGAAAGTTCCAGCAGCCAAGTCGGCGAAGGTGAACAGAATCAGCCTCAGCAGCCTGAACAGAATTCTAGCGACAGTCAGGGCGAACAGCCTGAAATGCCGCCGGAAGTTCCGGAAGGCCAGATGGACCCTGCCGATGCAGCCCAGCTGTTGAAGGACTTTGACGAACAGAACGGCGAACGCAAGCCCTGGAAACCTGTTCGCGGTCAAGCAAGACCTGCTCGCGACTGGTAAGTTTACCTATGAAATTGATGCGGTGGTTAGGAATTGCAAGTGCTGTGTCTGCTCTGGTGGCGGGCTGCGGTTCTGATGAAGTGAACGCTCCCAATGTGGAAAGCTCATCCAGTTCCATTGACGAGATTTTAAGCTCTTCTGAAAAAGTACAGTCCAGCTCTGCTATAGAAGCGTCAAGTTCTTCCGCGAAAGTGCTATCCAGCTCTTCCTCTCTTTTGGAATCATCTAGCTCTAATGATGTTGTGATTTCGTCCGGTTCCGCGGCGGTTTCTGAATCTGACCTGTGGTATTTTGACGATACCGACGGCGAGTGCGAAAATTGTGACAGCTTTACTGCGAAAGACCCGGTGCTCACGGACCGCGGTGGCGAAGGATCCATTACAACCTACGGAAGCATTACCGAGAAGGAAGCCAGTTCCGGAGGCGCCTGCAATTATGGCAAGACGGACATTCACTATTACGCCGCAATCCACGTCAACGTTTCCAGCGGGGACGATAAAGGGCCCTGGAACGGGGGCCTTGCCTGCGGAGGCTGCGTTCGCGTAAAGGCGAAGACGCCTGATGGCTGGAAGCGTGTCACAGTGCGCATTATGGACCGTTGCCCCGATGAAAGCTGCGGTGTGGACTTGGGCGGCGCGCCGGCCAGCGATATCATGGGCAATACGGTGGGCCGCTACTACGGCGAATGGGAATTCGTCTCTTGCGAAGGCGTTGAAGGTGTGTGGGACGATTCCACCAGCATCTGGGTGAAGGAAGGTGCCAGCGCCTACTGGAGTGTCATCCAGATTCGCAATCCGAAAGACGCTGTGACCAGCATTTCCATTGATGGTTCTGAACTTTCCCTGTTTACCGGTGCAGAAAACTTCTGGGAAGTTCCCCAGGAAATTTTGCAGTCCAATTCTGACGTGAAAATCCAGGTGGAATACCGCAGCGGAACGCCTGATGTGTGGAATATTTCTGGCGTAGCCCTCACCAAGGAAATGACCAACTACTACCTTTACGATTACCGTGAATAAAAAAGGCGTCCTAACGGACGCTTTTGTTTTAGAACCTGACGCTTAAACCGCCAGAGAAAAATCCGCGATACCCGGCGCCAAATTCTACATAGCAACCCACTGTATTGATGTACTCAATACCGGCAAGGGTTCCCTGCAAAACGGGCTCGACTTCTGTATCGTATCTAGAATTGTTATGGTAGTTCAAGGTGACGCCTGCACCGAGACGGGAATATAGCTGAAGGTGATCGAAGAATGTGATCCAATCAAACTTGCCTTCGGCTGCAATATGAATCAGGTGGTTGTCGATGACACTGCCATGTGAACCCTCTGCGGGGTCGTTCGCTGAAGAATAATATTCGTATCCAGTAGCAATGCCGACTTCAACCATTTTGGCTAATTGGTATCGGGCCCCGAAATTGACGCCTGTGAAATTGCTGCTTCCGTCCTCTTCATCGGAGCTGAACAATGAGGCATAGGTGGCAAAGTTCGCACCTACGTCCAGAATCCATTTGTGCTTGTCTTCTGCAGCGGAACTTAGAGCAAAGCCAATGCATAAAAGAATGAGAATTTTTCTCATACAGTAGTCCTCCTTAAACCTATTCTTAATCTATAAAAAGTCTAATTACAAAGCAAATTAAAAGAACGAAATAGGGATTTTTTTTGCCATAGGGTGTCACTAAAAAATGTCTATATTGTTCCTGTGGGTCGCGAAAATCGAACATTCGTTGCTATTGACTTGAAGTCGTTCTTTGCTTCCGTGGAGTGCATTCTTCGCGGTCTTGATCCGCTTACCACTAATTTGGTAGTGGCCGATGAAAGCCGCTCCGAAAAGACCATTTGCCTAGCGGTAACCCCAAGCCTAAAAGCTTACGGAATTCCAGGTCGCGCCCGTCTTTTTGAAGTGAATCAAAAAATTCGAGAAATCAAACAGCGTACCGGCGAGGAAATCCTTTTCACTATTGCTCCGCCACAGATGGCGAAGTACGTGGAATTTTCCACCAAGGTTTATAACGTCTATCTAAAGTATGTAAGCCATGACGACATTCATGTGTATTCCATCGATGAATGTTTTATCGACGTGACACGCTATTTGTCCTTGTACAAGAAAACGCCTCGCGAACTGGCGAAGACCATGATCCAGGATGTTTTTGAAACCACAGGTATTACGGCTACTGCAGGCATAGGCTCCAATCTTTACCTTTGCAAAATTGCCATGGATGTGATGGCGAAACATGTGACTCCTGATAAAGACGGCGTGCGTATTGCGGAACTTGACGAGATGACTTACCGCAGGGAACTGTGGAGTCATCGTCCCCTGACCAGTTTTTGGCAAGTGGGCCGAGGCATTGCTGAACGTCTGGCCAATTGCCGTTTGAATGATGGTCGTGGAATTCTCACTATGGGTGACCTTGCCCGAGTTAGTGTAAAGCGCCCTGACGACTTGTATAAAATGTTTGGCGTTAATGCTGAAATTCTGATAGACCACGCTTGGGGTTACGAGCCTTGTACCATTGCGGAAATCAAGAAGTACAAGCCCAAATCCAACAGCATTGGTGGTGGACAAGTTTTACAGCATGCCTACGATTTTAACAAGGCTCGCATTGTTGTCCGTGAAATGGTGGATTCCCTGACCATTGATTTGATTGACAAAAATCTTGTGACAAACGGATTGACTCTTCATCTAGGCTATGATCGTGAAAATATTGACAAGGGTATTTATCACGGAGAAACAGTGATGGATGTTTACGGAAGGACCTTGCCTAAGCCCGCTCACGGCACTGCAAACCTTGGCCGTTACACATCGTCGTTAACATACATTGCCGATGCGGTGATGAAGTTGTACGACAGAATCGTCAATCCAAATTTGACCATCAAACGATTGAACTTGACTGCCAACGAGGTGCTGGACGCAAGCTATGATCAGCCGGATATTTTCACCGATGTCCAGAAAGAAGAAAAAGAAAAAAAACGCTTGAAGGCGGAACTACTTATCAAGAAACGCTTTGGCAAGAACGCCATTATCAAGGGGATGGATTTGCAGGAAGGCGCAACCACTGTAGAACGCAACGGGCAAATTGGAGGTCATCGTGCCTAGCTTTAATTACGACGACATTATCAATTTGCCCTATCCGCGAAATGATTGGAATTTTCTCATTAAGCATCCGCGGATGTCCATTGAGAATCGTGCGAAAATTTTTTCACCTTTCGCTGCACTTCGTGGGCATAACGATGCCATTAACGATGCTGCCGAAAGAAACTTGACGGTACGCCAGGACGAACTGATGGAAGATTCCCGTATGGAATTGGATGAAGCCTTGTCCACCTTGGCAGAACGTTTGGAGCACGGGGAACATCCCATTGCTAAATTAAGTTACTTTGTTCAGGACAAGGTTCTTGCGGCAGGTGTGGGTACCTACCAGGATCTTGAAGGCGTTGTGGCGAAGCTGGATACTAATGAACAGACAATTCAAATTGTGGATAAAGTCATCGCCCTTGCAAATATTAAACATATCGTATTTGCGTAAAAAGGTAATCGGCCCTATTTAAAAGACGGCCCTACCAGCGATAAAGTTCTTATCCGACAAATCTCATAATTCGTACTTCATACTTCGTAATTCGAAGTTTACCCCATGGAATTGGTGACGTTCTTTGTTGCCAGCACCAACTTGTTGGGGTTGGAAGCCAGCTTGTAGAAATAGAACATGCTGTAGCTGACGCTTACGGTGTCGTGGAATTCCGGAGTGGTGCGGAATAGCACTGTAGTCACGTCGCGGTTTTCCAACTTGGTGGTGACTGCTTCCAAACGGAGTGCGTTGGCAGTACGTTCGCGGTCTTCTTCCACAACGAATTTGTTTGTGAACCAGGTAACTACGGCGTCGTAAGACAAGTTTCTGATGGCGGTAGGAATGCTGTCCTTGAGGGCGATATTCTTGTAAACCAAGATGTTCTTGGTGGGGACGTCGATTTGGCAGATAAGGGTAAAGCCCTTGCTGAGGCCTTCGATAATCTGGTGTTCCAGCATCAAGTCCTTGGTCTTTTCCAATTCCAGGACTCGGTCGTGATCCAGGTGTTCTGTAATCAAAAGAATCTTGGTTGGCTCCCCATTCAAAGTCTCGATGGCCTTGAACATGGTGCGTACCCAACGGCCATCCACCATTTTGAATTCAATGGTGACGGAACTTTTCTTGCGAAGGTCGTTGCGGAGATTGTCAATGGAATTGACTGTGGTCACCATTTCCTTATATTCGTCGTCGACGGCAATCATAAAGTTTTCCGTCATCTTCGTATAGGTTTCGGCGTTCTTTCCGAAGGTTACGCCGGCGCCCTGCTTCAGGATCCAGAAGGTGTCGCGGATAAGATCGATGGTGATGATTGCGTCGTAGGAGTTGGCCAGCGTTTTAAGGATGGCGTCCATTTCGCGCTTGTAGTTCAGTTCTGCAATTCCACGCTTATATTCAGGATGCTTTCCATAGAAGGCTTCCTTGCTCTGGTACATGTGGATTTCGGCTTCGCGGCTAACGTCCTCAATATGCACAGGATGGGCCATCCAGCAGTAGCCCAGGGAAGCCTGGGGAACGGTTTCCTGGTTCAGGAAGGTTTCGAATTTTTTTGCGGAGAAGGTGAATTCACTTTCCTTGCAGTTGGGGATCACAATCAGGAATTCATCACCGCTGATTCGGTAAATATGTTCGCTGGAGAAATGTTCCAGCAATTTGCGTGCGAAGGTCTGCAGGAATTCGTTTCCAGCGCCGTGACCGCGGGTGTCGTTGATAAGCTTCAAACCGTTGAGGTCTGCGAAAATTAAACCGATGGAAGTTTTTTCTTCGATTGCGGCGTAGTTCTTGCAAAGCAACTGGTAGGAATAATAGTTGTTGAGGCCGGTCAGGGTGTCAAACTTGCAGTAATGTTCCAGTTCACGCTGAATTTCCATTTCGTGAACGTAGTTGCTGTGGATGTCACGAACAAAAAGCCAGACAACCTGGTTGTCTTCAGAGAAAGAGTCGGTCTTGATAATTTCTAGGGATACCCAGCGGTAGGAATCCTTGACCTTGCGGCGGTACTGGATTCGGAACGAATCTTCGTTCTTGAGGTGCTGAGTCAGAGATCCAATGGAAAGACGGTTCTTGAAAACGTTGCGGTCATTCTCGTGGACGTTTCCGCTGTTTGCAAAAGATTCTATCCAGCTGGAGAATGAATCCAGTTGGATTTCCTTGTCGTTAAGTTCACGATCATTGGTTTTGACAATTTGATAGGAGTTGGCTGTCAGATTGACCTTTAGGGTTTTGTAAAAGGTCTTTGCCATCCCGAAAATAGCTTTGGAAATCTCTGAACTCAGTAACATACTATTAAATATAAATGAATTTTCATTGTTCGTATGTAAGAGTTTTCTAATTTTATATTAACAAAGTTTGATATATGTCCCAGTCCATTCGAAATATTGCTATCCTGGCCCACGTCGATGCCGGTAAGACCACTTTGTCCGAACGCATTTTGTTCGCGGCAGGGGAGGTTCGTCGCCCCGGAAAAGTGGAGGAAGGGCTGGCAACCATGGACTACCTCCCGGAAGAAAAGGAGCGAGGCATCACTATTGAAAGCGGTGTGGCTCATTTCGAATGGAAGAACACCTGGTTTAATTTTATCGATACTCCGGGCCATGTGGATTTTGGTGCCGAAGTGGATATGGCCTTGACCGCCGTGGAAGGTGCCGTACTTGTGGTCAGTGCTGCCAGCGGTGTGGAAACCCAGACCGTGACCGCTTTTAAAAAATTGCGTGAGGCAGGAGTCCGCACTATTTTGTTCATAAACAAGTTGGACAATCCCGACTACTCCCTGGATGAAACCTTGATCAATATTGAAGAGGTTCTTGGGGTGCGCCCGGTGCTGATGACCATTCCCGAATATAAGAATGGTCAAATGTCCAGTGTTTTGGATGTGCTGAGCAAGAGTCGCCTGGTTCATGATGAGAACGGCGAGGAAGTGGTGGATTCTGCTGGCGTGACGAATGGTTCCGCGGAAAGCGACGAACAGCTGGCGAAGCACTACAAGGAAGCTTGCGAATTTGCCAGCAACTTCGATGATGAAGTTCTGGAAATGGCCCTGGAAGGCAAGGCGGTTCCGCCCAAGGATTTGCTCCGTGGCTTGAAGGGCTTGGCTACAGACGAAAACTATGCGCTATGTTATGCAGGCTCGGCCATGGCCGGCTTTGGTGTCCGCAGCCTTTTGACTGCGTTGACGTTCTTCTTGCCGGAAGTCCCTTCTTTTGATGAAGGCCAGATGGGGCAGGTGATTCGCTTGCGTCACTTTAGAGGTGTTGGCGAAATTTCCTTGTTCCGCGCCCATTGCGATATGGAACGTAAGGAATGGCCCGCGGGTTTTGAATTCTCCCGCCTCAAGGCAAACCTGCTTATTCCTGTAGATGAAATTCGTGCTGGCGATATTTACGCCATGGGTGCGCCTTTTGAAACGGAGTTAGGACAAATTATTCTCCGCGACGGCACTGCCGCGGGGGACAGCGCCGGATCCGAATGTCATTGCGAGGCCGATGATTCAACGTGTCATTGCGAGGCCGAAGGCCGAAGCAATCGAAGCGGTACTGCCCCACAGCCCGCAAGCATTCGTGACCGTTACCAGCCTCTGCTTCAGACTCGCGTAGAATGCGTCAGCACCGAAGATTACGCCCACGTGGAAAAGAGCCTTTCTACCCTTTCCCGTATGGATCCGTCTTTCCGCGTGCAGCATGACGAAGATGGCGGCTTCTGGTACTTGCATACGGTGGGCGAAGTCCAGCTGGATGTTTTGCTGGCTCGCCTCCGCAGAGAATTCGGCTGTGAAGTGCAGGCCGGCGATCCGGAAGTCCGCTGGCAGGAGCGCTTGACCCACGCCGTTGAACCTGTGGAAAATTCCTTCCAGCTCGGTCCTCACAAGATTTCAATTAAGTTGGCTGCAAGTCCTATCGTTAATGACGTGGTGGAAAACGCCGCGGAACTTCCCCAGAATCATGACATCCGCTTGTCCGCAGAATTCCTGGAAAATGCGCCTCGTGAAATTCTTGCAGGCGTCCGTTCCGCCCTTCTGGAAACTGCAGAAATCGGCGTGTTGGGCAAGGGTCCTTTGGTTGGCGTCCGTTTTGAGGTTCTGGAATTTAGCTGGAGCGAAGGCGCACTGCCACCTATGATCAAGAAGTGCTGCGCCGATGCCGTCACAAAGCTTTTCAAACCCTCTGATGTAACTGCCTACGAACCTATAATGGAACTTTCCCTGGAATGCCCAGTGAATTTCGCCGGCGTCATTACTGGCGATATTCAGGCCCGCGATGGCAAGGTGAAGGAAATCGGTGGCGATGGCCGTACCCATTTCTTGAAGGCTGACATTCCCCTCCGCAAGATTTTCGGATATGCTACAGGCGTCCGTAGCATTAGCAAGGGAACAGCTCTTTATAGCCTGAAACTTCTTGGTTATAGGGAAGCGGCCTTGTAAGAAGGTTGCTTTACCGAATAAATAATATATATTCCCTCTTGGTTTTGAGTCCGGTCCGCCGGTCTTTTTAGGAGGTTTATCATGAAATTGTATTCTCGCTTCGGCACTCTGTTTTCTGTGACAGCTCTTGCCGCATTTATGGGTGCATGTTCCGAAGATCCTGCTCCCAATTCCCCTGCGGATGAAACTCTCTCCAGTTCTTCCGTAGATGAAACGCTTTCTAGTTCTTCTGTAGCAGACTCCAATTCCAGTACTTCTAAACAGGAAAGTCTCTGTGTTTCGGAAGACAGAATGGCCCATTGGTGTGGTGCTAATTCTGATCAATATGTAGAAACAGGCCTTGATAATGGAAGTGAAACCTCCGGTTATTGGTTTACATTCAATAACAACGAAGATGGCGGGGAATCTAAGATTGAATTTCCCACTACCACAGAATGTTGCTATTCTGATGAAGATGAATATGAAAACATGCTCGCAGTGTGTGGCGGTTTTTGTGGGATCTTCGAACTCCATGGAAAGAACTTGATTAGCGGTAATCCCGTGACTGGTATCGCATTCAATGTTGCTGGTGAAGCTTATGATGAAAAGGATGTCCCTGTAGGACATAGTGCTGCCGATGCTTCTGCGTGGGGCGGAGTCTGCATTGCCTATAGTGCCTCCCGAGATGCAATTCTCATGTTGGGTACGGATACCAGTGAATCTCCGAATATTCCGGGTGACGGTCCATCCGTTACCTTGCCCAAGTCCTCTGAAGGTGTCATGAAGTGCTTCAAGTGGGATGAATTTAAGTCCGCCGCATCTACCAAAATGACGGGTGAAGAAGCCGCCAAGAAACTGGTTTCTGTACGATTCTTTTTCCAGGATCTCAGCGAAACAACAGGCGAGTTCAACGTAATGTCCATCGGTTCCTATGTGGAACAGTAGGAGTTTTTCTCTCTAAAACAAAAGACCTGCTTTCGGGCAGGTCTTTTTTATGTTGCAGCGTTAATTTGCGAATTTATGCGCGGGCCATCTTGGCGCGGCGTCTGAAATGTTCAATAAGCGGGGCCACGGTTTCCTTGAAGTCGTCGTGAGTCTCGATGCGAACAAAGTCGATAGACATGCGCTGGAACAGTTCCTTGGTCTGCTTGCCCTGACGTTTTGCTTCGCGGGCGAATGCTTCACGGAAGGCGGCGTCGCCGGTATCGATCAGCAAGGTTTCGCCAGTTTCTGGATCTTCCAATTCCACCAGGCCTGCAGGCGGCAATTCCATTTCGCGGGGGTCTACTACGGAAACGGCCAGCACGTCGTGGCGCTTGCGGAGGATCTTGAAGGCGCTTTCAAAACCTTCGTCCAGGAAGTCGCTCATGACCACGACCACGGCCTTGCGATTCAAGATCTTGCCGGCGTATTCCAGTGCCACCTGGGTGTTGGTGCCGTGGTGCTGCGGCTTGAAGTAAAGAATTTCGCGGATTAGGCGCAGTACGTGCTTGCGGCCTTTTTCGGGAGGAATAAAGAGTTCCACCTGGTCGGTATAGATCAGCAGGCCTACCTTGTCGTTGTTCTTGATGGCGGCAAAGGCCAGAAGTGCGGTAAGGGTAGCCATGACTTCGCCCTTCATCTGGGTGCCGCTACCGAATTCGGAGCTGCTGGACGCATCGACCATGAGAAGCATGGTCATTTCGCGTTCTTCGATGAACTTCTTGACGTAAGGGGTGCCGGTACGTGCGGTAACGTTCCAGTCGATGGTGCGCACGTCGTCGCCGGGCATGTATTCGCGGACTTCGCTGAATTCCATACCGTTGCCCTTGAAGGAACTATGGTAGGCACCGGTCATCACGGTGTCCAGCGTGCCTCTGACACTCAGTTCAATACGGCTGACGGTCTTTAAAACTTCTTTATCAAGCATTATAAAATCTCAATTACGTTCAAGAATATACAAAAATAAGTTTGAATAAAGCAAACTATCGCTGTTTTGGACGCTTTAAAAAAAGTAGATTGAGTATGTTGAATCGTGGAGGGCGCAATGTCCGAAAAAGTTTATGAAGATGTAGAAGTGCATGACATGAGGGATATGGAACGAAATCAGCGTAAACGTCATGCAGAGGGTGATTCTGGTTACGACGATTATCAGGCTGGGATCGGTTCCAAGAATTTGCAGAAGTCATCTCCGGTTTGGAAAGTTCTTTCCATTGCACTCGCGATGCTGGCTGTTGCCTACGATCTTTCTCCCATAGACGCTATTCCGGATGCAGTCCCTGTTTTCGGTCTTCTAGACGATGTGGGCTTTACATTGATGGCCGCTTTGAATGTATATCAGCAGTTTGCCAAGGATCAAAATGCTGGCATTGTTAAACTTGTAAAGTATACCAAGTGGGCCTTGGTCCTTTTTATTGTCATTGGAAGCATTGCCTTGGGCGGCTTTGCTGCTCTTATCGCCTTGCTTATAATGTCATTGAATTAAGGTGGAATATTTTTGGCTTCGTCCGCCCTTGTTCTCTGCTTTGAGAATTCCTTTTTGAATTAAGGACTGGATATCGCGAAGCGCAGAATCGTGGCTAACACCGGTAAGGGCTGCGGCATCCTTTGCAGAAAAGGGCTTTGGCAATTTCCCAGAACGGATGGCGTTTATGAGTTCCCGTTCACGTGAGGTAAAATCGGTTTCCTTGAATTTCTGAAGGAATCTTAAATTTTGGAGCGCCTGCGTGTAGTTTTGTAGACTCTCTTCGATGGATTTTTTAAGTATGTTCAGGAACCACAAAATCCACTGGGTCAAATCACCGTTGCCTTGTTGGGCCTTGGCCAGAATATCAAAATATTGTTGACGGCCTTCAAGAATTTGCTTGTTCAGTGAATACTGGCAGTGAGATGTGCCTTCGCTACGTGCTAGAAGCATGATGCTTAGAGTTCGTGCGATGATTCCGTTGCCGTCGTCAAAAGGACGGATGGTCAGGAACCAGAACTGTGCGATTGCAGCCTTGACGGCTCCGTCGGTCTTTGAGGTTTCGAACCACTGGAGGAATCGATTCATTTCATGTTCGATGCGGTCAGCGGAAACTCCCCAGGCACTATCCTTTGTACGGAATTGCTTTACTTTGTTCTGACCCACGGCGGCGTGCCATGCAAAAAGTCTTTCGGCAGTTAGGGGTTGGCTTGCGTTGAGCAACGCGCCGAGAATGTTTTTGATTTTTGGTGTGGCGTCGTTTTTCTTGGAAATCTCGGACTGGATTTTTTCAAGGCCCTTGAGATCATCTGTCGGTTTGGCAAATGCGGTTTCGCTGTCGATGGCGAAATTTGCCCAGATATCCGTTGCCAAGGTTTCTGTATCGGCTGACCCGGAATTGACCACGTCAAAAATACCCAACAACTTTCCTTCCTGCAGACGGGTTTGGCCCAGGGCGTCCATGACACTCTGGAAATTATATCGGAAACTGGTCCAGTCTGGATATTGGTGGATGTAAAGCATTGCTTAAAATCTAGCAAAAATATGACTTTGCCGCGGAAAATGACCTAGCATCCCTTTAAAAATTAATCGGCTTTTTCTAAATCGCGGTTCCGTATTGAAAACGAAAGTTTTTTCAGTTGGTTCCTGACCATTTTTCTTTGGGGGTTGGGCTCTTTTCATGACCATAAAAATGTCGATTATGCCTTCGTTAAAATGCTACCTTTGGTAGCGAAGAAACAACCATGAAAAATAACCCACTTCGAATCGGAAATCATTTGGGAAATCATCAAACAAAGACCAAATGACTTCTTAAATAACCTTGCTCCAATGGAATATCAGTTGGAAAGAACTAGGTGTTTTTTGTATATTTTAAACTTGTCTCAAAAAAGTGTAGCTAACAAGATTAACAAAGAGATGATTAAATGATCGAATGTGTGACGTATAAGGCAAAAGCTTTATATACTGCTAAATTTCTTTTTTTAATGTTGATGTTTTTTTCAAACATTTCTCTTTGGATAGTAGCTTTGAATACGTATCAAGATGTCAATATAGACCTTGATTTAACTCCTTTTTGTCTTATGTATTCAGGCTTGGTTGTCGTACTCATGTATTTCTTTTGGGCTCATCCCTACAAAATTGAAAGAAAAGAAGACTGTTTTGTTTTTTTTTATGTTTGGAAAAACAATTTTTTTTCTTTTTAATAAAGATGAATTTTTAAGATGCGGAAGGGGCCGCTTTGGTGGTAGAATTTTCTACTTCAAAAAAAGGTACCGTACCTATTGGGTCGATGAATGTGTTTTTCCTGATGTTGTAAAGATAATGGAAGGAATCTATTTGGAGAAGCCTTGCAAGTTTGGTCTCAAGAAGGGCACCGAGACTAAAGTCACGTGCTTGACGTGTGGAAGACTTTATGAACGTGACATGTCCCGCTGTCTCTGGTGCGATGCTCCGAAACAGCACGCTGATGATGAAAATTTGTAAACTTCATAAAAAACGGAAATCAAAGAAACGTAGTCTCAATGGTGTGTTTTCGGGGGGGGCACTCCGATATTTCTGTAGTTCTTTTTGTCAATCCACAATCCAGCTTACAAGATTGTTATACACCACAACTAGTCTTTTTTAGTTCCTTGCATAAGCCTTTATGAATGGTTTTTGATTTTTATATTTCTTGTAATTTATATTTGGTTTGGAGGTTTTAGAAATGCAAAAGTTCTTATTGTTTTTGTCGTTTACAATGTTTGTGTTGACGGCATGTTCAAATGGTTTAGAAAACGATCCTGTTTCTCCGGAGGATTCTCCGCTCAGCTCAGGGACTGAAAATGTGTCTTCATCTTCTGTTGCTGATGACGTACTTTCCTCTTCTGGTGTGTCTGAAAACAAAGAATCTTATGTGCCCTATGTGGGAGAAAAGCCTAATTGGAAATATCTGAATCCGTCAATTGCTTATGATGAGATTGTAGATGAACGTGATGGCCAGCGATACAAAACAGTTGTGATTGGCGATCAAACATGGTTTGCCGAAAATCTTAATTTGGCGACTATTGGTGGCAATGCCGATGATCAGGTTGCCTCTAAGTGTGCAAAGGATTCCTGCGAAGTTTATGGTCGCCTTTATACATGGGCCGCTGCAATGAATTTTGATGCTTCGTACAATAATCTTTTTTTCTATGAAGACAAGGTCGTTCCTCATCAAGGAATTTGCCCTAATGGATGGCATGTGCCGGAAAAAGACGAGTTTGTCGTGCTACTCAATAATTTTGATAAGGGAATATGGTTTGAAGCAAACATGAAACTTAAGTCTATGAATGCATGGGTTGCTGAAGCCCCGGCGACAGATGATGTGGGATTTTCTGCCATACCTGTTTATGAGGAAAGTTATTCCAATAATGGCATTATCAATGAGTACCAATCTAGATTTTGGACAACCTTAGACAAAGACTCGAAATTTGGTGAACGTGCAAAATATGCTATAATACTGTATATCGTAAATGAAGAATTATTTGATGCCGGTTATGCTGATGGAAATAAAGAAAAATATATGTCTATTCGCTGTATAAAGGATTAGAAAAGCTAGATGCTTTTCTTTCATTCTTTCTTAATTCTTTTGCGGTCCATTTATCAAACGATTTTAGGCAGCCTGCGCGAGGCTTGAGAATTGGATTTATTAAATTTATTCTATGCAGAAAATTGATACATGGTATAAGGCCCAGGGCTATTGCTCTGAAGAAGAATATGAAATTGCAAGCTACCTGCTTTTTGAAGCTGGTGTTGCCACTCTCGAGGAATTGGACCCGAAGGAAGATGGTCGTACAGACTTTTGCTTTTACACAGGAGACAAGGAAGAACGTGACCGTATTGTGTCCGAGTTCCCCCAGTATCATTTTACTGTGACCGAAGAACCTGCCAAGGATTGGGACAAGTGGTGGCGTGATCGCGCCCAGCCTGTTTCCGTGAGCCCCCACCTGGTGGTGCGTCCGCCTTGGGTTGAATACACTCCGGAAGATGCAGAAACGGTGGTGCTGGAACTTGAAGCAAAGACTGCCTTTGGCACTGGCGAACATGATACTACCAGCAGCTGCGCCCACTTGATGGAATTTGTGGATTTCAAGGATAAGTCTGTTCTTGATATCGGTACCGGTACTGGCATTTTGGCCATGTTTGCAAAGCGTCGTGGCGCAAAACTTGCGGTGGGTACAGAAATTGATCCGCTGACAATTCCCTGCATTGCAGAAAACTTTGAGCGCAACGGTTTCGACGGTTCTGACTGCGTGCTGGGTTTCCTGGATGCGTTTAAGGACAACACCAAGTTCGACGTGATCCTCTGCAATATGATTCGCAGCGAATTGTGGCCTCTCCGTGATGATATTGAAGATTTGCTTGCAGAAGGCGGCGAACTGATTATTTCTGGTCAGCTGGCAACGGAACGTGACTACATCATCAAGTGGTTTGAAGAAGCCGGCTTCTCCGTAACCCAGGAAAGAACCAGCGGCGAATGGTGGAGTGTGCTTGCACACTCCTGAATGAGCCTCTAAGGGTGACAAATGCGTAAGCTGAGTGTCGCGACCGAGCTTGATCGGGCATGACCGAGGCTAGCATTTGAGATGTTCGCGTAGCGAACATCAATGGTGGAGTGTGCTCGCTAAGAATGCTTAAGCATTCTTTTTAGTCTTTTCAGATCTCAACTGCTTTTGCTTCGGGCTGCTGGTGTTTTTATGTGTCAGCGGGAAAAGTTGCAAATTCAGGCTGTAGATTCTATCTAGTCCCTGATCCTGGGCCGCAATGTTCTGGACCTTTCTGCGAAACTCCATAATTTCGTTCAATACTTTGTGGTAACCTTCTTTGGAAAGGTCTACGAAAAGCTCTGAAAAGTGATGTTCGTCGATACCACTCTTTTCCAATGATTCGACTGCAAGTTCACTCATTTGGCGGTGGAATGTTCGCAGGACCGTTGCGGTGACATCTCTGTTTTGAGAAGCTAGTTCTCGGTCCACTTGCTCATAGTGCCCATCGGACGTCTTGGTAAGAAAATGGTTCTTGGTTAGGAACTGAAGGGTTGCCTTGACATCCTCTGCACTTACTTCGGAAACGAATCGTCGTGCGATTTCGCTAGGCTTGGTGCTGGTGATGTGTGGAGCCATTTCACGCACAACGGGATTCAGCCAGGATGAGAAAAAGGCGTACATGATTTCGTTGAGAACCCTGACTTTTTTACTCTGTGCAAGGTTTCCCATCTGGATCAGATATTTTTGTTTCTCTTCAGCATTTTTAGCCTGGTTAAAGTTTACCAGGATTTTGAAGTAATCTAGTTCAACGCTCTTGAGGTCGAGAGCTACTGCGACTTGATTGATGCCTGCGCTACTTAAGTTGGTCTTACCTTGGCATACAAGCTTCAAATAAGACGGCGATGAAAATCCTGCTTGCTTGGCGAAGATGCGCCAAGACAAAAGCTTGCGAGCCTTCATTTCGTCAAAGTAGTCTTGAAGGAAGATGCGGTAATCCTGGTAGGCGAAGACGGACTTCATATGCTCATGAAGTTAGCGGCCGGGACGACGCTTGGAGCTGAATTGTACAGGGGAGTCGTTGCGCGGGCCACGACCATTGCCGTTGCCGCCGCCGCGACGGTCCTGATTGTTGTTGCCTCTGCCGAATCCGTTGCGGTCATCGCGATGGAAACTCTTGTTGCCACCCTGCTGGAATCCACGGCGATTATCATCGCGTCGGAAATCGCGGTTGTCGTCGCGGCGATCTTGATTTCGTACGTCGCGCTGTTCCTGGATGCGTTCGTGGCGCGGAACCCAGGTCTTGTCGCCGAATTCAGCCTGACGGCGTTCGCGGCGTGCGGAATTTTCCCAACGGCCTTTTTCGCCTGACTTCTGCGGAACGATGGAAATGGCGCTACGTTCGGCACGCTTCTGCAAATCGCGTTCGCGGAATTCCGGATTCTCTTCGCGTTCCTTGCTGGGGCTGAAGTTCTTGCCTTCGGCGATTGCGGAACGGGAGAGCAGCAGACGTCCAATCTTGCCCAGCTTCAAGCGTTCCAAAGTGGCGCGGATCTGCGGGCGGTTTTCAGGAATATACCAGAAGAAGAACTGCTTCTGGGCCTTCTTCTGTTCTGGAGTCTTTGCCACGTACAGCGGAGTTCCATCCGGTTTCATTTCGGCGTAGAACATTTCCGTTGCAATAGTCATGGGAGTCGGCGTAAAGTCCTGAACCTGTTCCAACTGGAAACCCAACTGCTTTGTTTCTAGGGCCAGTTCCGCCATGTCGGCCTCGGTACATCCCGGATGGCTACTGATGAAGTAGGGGATGATCTGCTGCTTCTTGCCGATGCGCTTGCATTCCTCGTCAAAGAATTCCTTGAATTTGTGGAATAGCGTAAAGCTGGGCTTACGAATCAACTTCAGCACTTCTTCTACGGTGTGTTCCGGAGCCACCTTCAAACGGCCGCTGACATGGTAGTCGATAAGTTCGCGGGCGTATTCTTCGTGTTCCTTGCGCAGGTTTTCATCATTAGTTTCTTGCAACAGCAAGTCGTAACGGACACCGCTTCCGATGAACAGGTGCTTTACCTTTGGATGATTGCGTACTTCGCGGTACAGCTCAATCAGTTCCCGATGGCTGGTGTTCATGTTATCGCAAATTTTCGGGGTACAGCAACTGGGACGTGCGCACTTGGCGCAGCGGGAACGGTCCTTGCCACGCATCTTGTACATGTTGGCGCTGGGTCCGCCCAAGTCCGTAATGGTGCCTGCGAAACCTTCCATGTTGGTGACGATTTCTACTTCACGCAAAATGCTTTCGCGGCTACGGCTGGCAATGAACTTGCCCTGCTGTGCGTTAATGGCGCAGAAACTGCAACCGCCGAAACATCCGCGGTGGGTGTTGATGCTGTACTTGATCATCTCGAATGCAGGAACGTCACCACGCTTTTTGTAACGGGGGTGAGGAGCGCGTGCATAGGGATATTCAAAACTTTCATCCAGTTCGCCGTATTCCATGGGCGGATAGGCCGGGTTGATCACAACAGTCTTGTCACCAACATCCTGCAAAATGCGGCGCTGGTACATCTTGTTGCATTCAATGTCCACTTTGTTGTAGCTCTGGATCTGGGTCTTCTTTTCGGCCACGCATTCTTCGTGGCTGGGGAGGCGCAAGTCTTCCCAAGTGGTGCCCAAATCCTTGTGCTTACCCGGTGTGGGTAATTCGCCCTTGTTCACGAGAACAGCGGTCTGGGGAATATTCTTTAGGCTGGAGAAGGGAACGCCCTTCTTCAAAAGACGTACGATTTCCTTCAAGGGCTTTTCGCCCATGCCGTACACCAGAATGTCAGCTTCTGTTTCTGCCAAGATGCTGGGTTTTAGACGGTCGCTCCAGTAATCGTAATGGGTTACACGACGCAGGCTGCTTTCCAATCCGCCAATCAAAAGCGGAACATCGGGGAAGAGCATCTTCACGATTTTTGCGTAAGTGTAGGTGGCGTAATCCGGACGGAAGCCAGCCTTGTTACCTGCGGTAAAGGCGTCGTCGCTGCGCAAACGCTTTGCTGCAGTGTAGTGGTTCACCATGCTGTCCATGCCGCTACTGATGGCAAAGAACAGGCGGGGCTTACCCAACTTCTTAAAATCTCTCAAGTCGTCGCGCCAGTTGGGCTGAGGCAAAATGGCAACACGCAAACCTTCGTGTTCGAAAAGTCGTGCAACTACAGCGTGGCCGAAACTGGGGTGGTCCACATAGCAATCGGCGCTGATGACAATAACATCAACGTAATCCCAACCAAGTTCGTCGAGGTCTTCTTTGCAAATCGGCAAAAAACGTGGATCGTACATGCGGCTTTAAAAATTGAATTACCAGCTTTGAGACTTGATGGCCTTGTAATCGCACTGACCGACCTTGCATTCGCGAAGACGGTCACGAAGGTAATTGGTTCTTTCTACGTTGACTTCGTAGCTGCAGCGAACATCAATAGTGCCAGGCATAACTTCGCACTTGGAATTTCTGTATTTAATCCAGGAAACTTCGGTTTTCTTGAGATCAACTTTTCCTTCTTCGTTGATCTTTTCGCGGAGTTCCTTGTAAACTTCGTTCAGTTCATTATCGGATTCTACGAAAAGCTTGCTCATGCAGTAGGTTCTGTCGTAGGATGCGGTGTATTTGTCGCACTTGTATTCTGCAGCGAATGCGGAAACAGACAATGCACAAAGAATCATGGCGATAAAAAGCTTTTTCATAATTTTCCTTGGTTATTGCCAAAATAAAATTTTTTTTGAGAGTTGTGGAAACAGAATTCCTTGGAACGTTGTATTTTGCTTAGCTGTGTTTCGGAATCCAGCGTCCTCTAGCAAGTCGTACCAAGTAGATGGTGCCTCGGAAGCAGAGTTCTGCGCACATGGCCATCCATGCGCCACGAAGACCGTATTTTGTAACGAGGAATGCAGCAAGGGGGAGGCGCACCACCCACATGCTCACAAGGTTCATAATGCTGGGAACGAAGGTGCTGCCTGCGCCGCGGAAAACACCGTTGGCAACAATGGAGGCTGCATAGAAAGGTTCCGCAAAAGCTTCAATTCTTAAAATCGCTGTACCCAATCTGCGGATTTCTTCGTCAGGTGTAAAGAGGCCAATGAGTTCCGGAGCGAAGATGAACATGAATACGGCTAGTATTGCCATGATGGTCATGCCCATGCCGGTTGTCATGAATCCCATTTTGTGGGTAAGGTCAAAGCGCTTGGCCCCAATGCTCTGGCCAATCAATGTGGTAGCGGCGTGGGCGATTCCATAGCCCGGCATATAGCATAAACTTTCGATGGTGATGGCAAAAGAGTTTGCGGCAATGGCAGCTGCGCCCAGCGGCGTAACGATGGCGGTGAACATAACGTAGGCGCTGCACATCACCAACTGTTCCAACCCGACGGGCCAGGAAATTCTGAAGGCTTCCTTAATCTGCTTGATGGAAAAACAGATTTTTTCCTTGGCGCGAAGGTGCAAACTTTTGCTCCTGACCAAAAGGAAGTAGAGCATCAGTGACATGATGATGACTTCGGTAATGGTTGTGCCGAGGGCAGCGCCCATAACACCGAGGCCTGCGCCAGGCATTGTGAATGTTGCACCGAAGATGCTGACGTCCCGAGTTTCGAAAATCAGGAAGAAGTTCAGAAGCACATCAAGGAAACAGGAACAGACTTGCAAGGCGCTGGGCAATTTCATATTGCCGCTGCATTGCAACATACCTGCGGCCATGCCGTTCAACTGCATTGCCGGAAGGCCCAAGGCGATGATTAAAAAGTAGATGGAGGCGTTTTGATGGATGCTGGGGTCGGCTCCCAGAAGTCCAGGAATTTTTCCGGACATGAAAACGCCGAAGGCCATGAGCAATGCGCTGAAACACAGGCCGAAAAGAAGGCCCACCTTCACCAGGTTACGGGCCCGAACGTCGCGCTTGGCTCCGATGGCGTGGGCAATCTGTACGGTGAAACCTGCGTTCACCGCATAGCATAAACAGCCCAGCAGCCACGTGCTGGATGCTACGAGGCCTACGGAGGCCGCTTCGCTGGAACCCAGGTGCCCCACCATGGAGGCATCAATGTATTCCATGATGGTGGTGGAAATCTGCGCAAGAATTGCAGGAAGACTGAGCTGCCCAATTAAAAGCAGCATTTGGCTTCGGCTGAGAGCCTTTCCATCTCGTAGTTGTTCTAGGCGGTCCATAATTTTTGATAAGTTGTACAAATATAGTTTTCTATATTCCATCTACCATGAATAATTTCCAATCTTCATTTAAGAATTCCCTGAGGGTCGCTTTCAAACGATCTCTTCCGGTGCTTACGGGGTACTGGTTTTTGGGCATTACTTATGGGGTATTGGCGGAATCCATGGGATTTAGCTATTGGTATCCGCTGTCCATGGCGTTATTCATTTATAGTGGCTCCGCAGAGTTTCTTGGCCTTGGAATGCTTGCTGCAGGTTTCAATCCCCTGGCTGCTGCAAGTATGGCCCTTGTGGTGGGTGCCCGCCATTTGTTCTATGGAATTTCCATGCTGGACCGTTACAAGGGCATGGGCTGGCGAAAGCCTCTCCTAATTTTCTGGCTTACGGATGAAACTTTCGCGGTGAACTACAATGCTCGTGAAGCTACGGCAACAGAAATGCTGTTGGTCAGTTTCCTGGATTATTCCTATTGGATTACAGGCGGCTTCATGGGTTACATGTTTGGCTCATTCTTGAAGTTCGATATTCATGGTCTTGAGTTTGTTGTAACCGCTATGTTTACCGCCATCTTTATGGATCAGTTCCTGAAGGAAAAGGAACTGCGTCCGGCGTGGATTGGCATTGGCTGCACTGCCGTCAGCCTGTTTGTTGTGGGGTCCCAGTACTTCGTGATTCCTGCCATGATTGGGATTCTTTTGATGCTGACCGCGTTCCGCAAAAAGCTGGAACCTAGTTATTTTGAGGAGGTCCGCAAATGACTTCCCAGCAGCAGATTATTACCATCATAATTCTTGCGGTGATTACGTTTATGACCCGCGCCTTGCCTTTCCTTGTTTTCCCTGCAGGAAAACCTACGCCAAAATACATCCAGTACCTGGGCAAGGCCTTGCCCCTTGCAGTTTTTGGAATGCTGGTAGTCTATTGCCTTAAGGAAGTGAATTGGCTTGAAGGAGTGCATGGCATTCCTGAAATTGCGGGAATCGCCGCTACGGCTCTTGTTCACATTTGGCGTCGTCAGTTGTTCCTTTCCATGGCGGTGGGAACCGCACTTTACATGGTGCTGATTCGCGTTCTTGTATAGTATATTTGAAAAAAAGGAAAACATTATGAAATTGAAAACTATTCTCGCTCTCGCTCTGGCTTGCTGCACTTTTGCTTTTGCCGCCGCAAAACCGGAACTTGCAAAGACCATCAAGTTTGATGCTCCTCCCAAGTCCTTGAATGCTGACGTGATGTTCGCTTTGCAGAATCGCAAGTCGGCACAGGGCTTTACCGAGAAGGTTGTTTCCTATAAGGAAATTGGAAATATCCTGTGGGCTGCTAACGGCATCAACCGTTCGGAAAGTGGTCATCGCACTGCACCTTCTGCGCTGAACAAGCAGGATGTGGATCTTTATGTTTTCACCACTCAGGCTGCCTACAAGTATGACCCGAAGGCTCATGCCATGAATCTTGTGGTGGAGGGAGACAACCGCGCCCTCTTTACGGAACGCATGAAGACTCCAGTGATCATCCTCTTGGTGACTGATGTTTCCAAGTTCGATCGCGGCCCTGAAGCTGACCGTATTTTGATGGGTGCTGCGGATGCTGGCCTTGTTTCTGAAAATATCAGCATCTATTGCGCTGGTGCAAAGATTGATACCCGTGTCCGTGCCTCTATGGACAAGGCTGGCCTCCAGAAACTTCTCGGCCTTTCCGAAAAGCAGATTCCTTTGTTGAATCACGCCGTGGGTTACGAAAAATAAATCACAGAGTTTTCTGCGCTAGTTTGCCATAAACCATTGTTGCAAAACAGAGGCCTCGCATTTTGCGGGGCTTTTTCCTATAAGAAACAAAATGTTTCATAGAAATGTTGAAAAATACATAAAAGTTTTAAAATGGGCTAAATTTCGAAGAAAAATGGATTTTTTGTTTCATAAATCTATACGAAAATTTTGACATTAAGCTAAATTTGTTATGGGGAAAGAGAAAAATTTGCGTTTAGGGGTTAGGAGGCCTTTTTATGCGAAAACGACTTGCAGTTCTACTGGTGCTGCTATTTGCAGGTTCAGCGTTTGCTGGAGAGAGGTTCCTGGATAAGGGAATCCGCTTTGCTGCAGGCTACACGTCTGTGGTGTCCGATTCGAAGAAGGACATTTTCCCGTCCAATAGTGGATTCAATGCCACCTTGTCTTATGACATGACTTTCAGATTGATTGGTGGCTTGCATTTTCATTCTGCTGCCGCATTTGATTATCGTCTCTTCTACGAGTACTTTGACTCTCGTGAAGTTTGTGGTGTGACGTCAGAGCAGAATGGGCACACCCATAGTGTTTGTAAGACAGAAGATGCTCATGGCTACAATGGATTTGAAATGATCTATATCCAGCGCCCGTTTTTATTGCAGTGGCGTTTCCCGATGGGCTTATTTGTTGAAGGTGGTGCGATTCTTGAAATGAGATTCGCGCTGAAATCGGAATACGAATATGAGGAAGATGAAAGCGAGGCCTATATTCCCGAATTTGAAGATTTTGGAGTCGCCCTGGCTTTGGGAATGGGCTACAAATTCAAATCCGGTTTTTCAGTGGACTTGAGATCAGCTATTCAAGTAACTGATATTATTGGCGCGAAAAGTTTGGTTGATGTTGAGGAAAAGGCCTTTGTCAAAGTTGATAGCGAAGGACATTCTTATCCTGTGATTATGAATGTTGAAAGGCCTCGGGGTTGTTACTATAAGTTGTTCAAGATACAGTTAGGCGTAGGTTACTGGTTTTAGGGGTTAGGAGACTTTTTATGCAGAGACTTATTGCTGTATTGATTCTGTGGTTTTCAAGTTTCGTAATGGCGGGCTTTGGAAACTTTGATATCGGTGCCCGAGGAAGTTTGAGTGGCATGCGTATCCATACAGATGGTCCAAATATTTATTCATCTGAAGTTGCTATTGGTGATGGAATATCATTGGACCTATCCTATCGTTTTAATGATATTGTTTTTCTTCATTCCGGAGTTGGTGTAGATTACCGAAAATTTTCAGGATATGCGGGAGATCCCAACAAGGCATGTTTCTGCCCGGCAGAAGGTCCTTGCGATCCCTGTGATGATGGTAATGGAAATCCCTGGAAGATTGACAAATTCTGGTTCATGGAAATACCGTTGTTTATACAAGCCAGATCCCCTACGGGAAGCTTTATCGAAGGTGGTTTAGTTTTTGATGTGTTGATGGATCACCGTACGGAAAGGAGATTCATATATGAATCGGGTGAGAAGGAATCTTTGGCTTCCCATACTAACAAATTTGGCGCCAATATTGCTGTTGCGATGGGCAACGTCTTTCCATCTGGATTCTTTGTAGACTTTCGACTGATGTACCGATTGAATGATCTTGTGGAGGCCCACAGCGTTTGTACGGATGTTACAAAAACCGTTTGGTATTACAACTCCTGGGATGACGTAACGGAAGTCACGGAGCAGCGTAGAGTCTACTCGGCGACTTTTTATAGGATGTTGAAAGTTCAACTGGGAGTGGGCTACTGGTTTTAGGAATGTGAAGTGAAATCCATTGTTGAATACCAAGACTATCGCAGTTTCATGCGCGACTTTTACGAGGAACGTAAACGTTCCTCGGCTTTTACGTGGCGTGAATTTGCGAAGCTTGCGGGTTTCGCTTCATCTGGTTATTTGAAACTGGTGTGTGATGGTAAGACGCGCTTAAGTCAAGTTGGTGCCGAAAAGGTTGCCGTCGCAATGGAATTGACTGGATTCCAGATTGAATACTTTTGCCGGATGGTGGAGTTTTGTGATGGAACCACTGATGTCCAAAAGCAAAAGGCCTTTGTCAGGATGCAAAAGCTTGCTGCCGACAACAAGGTCCGCATTCTTGGTGGAGAATTCTATTCTTATTTCAGCAATTGGATAAATCCCGCCCTTCGTGAGTTGGCCCCGATTATGCCGGGCGCAAAACCCATCGATATGGCACGAGTCTTGTGCCCGTCTGTGCCGGCGGCGGATGTTCGCTATTCCTTGGATTTGATGATCCAAATGGGACTTTTGAAAAAGACGGTGAACAAGAAGGGCGAAATTGTCTACCAGCAGGAAGACTCGGGTTTGAATCCGGAATTCAATCCTGATCAGAAGGCGGCTTTGAATGTGGCCATGCGCGCCTTGCAAAAGAAATATGCAAGAATTGCGTCGGATTCTTTGGAGGAGTTTCCGCCGTCGGAACGTCATTTGTCCGGAAAGACCGTTGGACTAGATCGAAAGGCCTATGAACGCATTGTTGCTGAAATTGCAGATTTTCACAAAAGAATAGAGAACATTCTTTTGGATGTGAAGGAATATGATCGTGTATATCGTTTGAGTATGCAGCTGTTTCCGCTGAGTCGGGATTTGAAGGGAAAGGATGATGGCAATGATTAACGGGATGGCTGCAATAAAAAAATTGCTGTTATCGGTTGCACTAGTATTCTCGTGCGTATTCTTAGGCTGTTCAGGATGGACAACCGATAATGCAGTTGGTTGTGCTACTAGTGGAACGGGGAATTCTTCTTACGCAAAGGTTTTACTTGATACGGTATCATATAAGTTTAGCATGGACTTTGAGAAGATTCCCGTGGCGGATACACTTCCATACGGCACAATGAGATTTATACTTGGTTCCAATCGAATTCATGTAATGGACAAACATTTCGAATGGATGGATTATGTATTCTCGTCAGATACGGTTGAGATTACGTACAACGGAGATGGCTCTGTTCTGTTGATGACCTATGAGGATGAAAATCATAAACCTGTGGAGATGATTAGAAGTTTACGTAGCGACCGTTCCTGTGACGAGGAAACGGATGAATGCGTTTCATTCTTTAGGGACGAGTGTGAGGTTTTCGTCAATGGCTCCCGAGACAAGTCTCAAAAGTGCTCCATTTACTGGCTGTTTGATGAAGAGGCTGGTAAGGCTGTGATAAGTTGGGATTAAATATCTTCGGCCTTGGTTGCGGCAGCTCGGGCTTCGCGTTCTTTTGCTTCTCGCATAGAGAATACGCAACCGCAAAAATTCTGACGGTATAATTTATACTCTTCGGAGAGTTCGGTGGATCGCTTGAATCCACCTTTCTTTTTAAAGTCGGTGGGGAGGCGCTTGACGCCATAGACGTCGCACTGTTCCTGCATCACTTCGTTAAGAACTTGGGCGTCCTTCATGGGGCTGATGGTGAGGGTGGTGGTGACGAAATCGACGCAGAGTTCCTTGGCGATGCGGGCGCTTTCTGCCAGACGCATCTCAAAACATTTGCGGCAACGCTTGCCACCTTCGGGTTCGTTTTCTAGACCGCGGACCGTTTCGTAAAACTTCTTGGGTTCGTATTCGCCCTCAATCAAGGTCACCGGATTCTTGGTGGGGAACTCGGCAACGAAACGCTTGATTTCCGCAACGCGATGACGGTATTCTTCATCGGGAGAAATATTCGGGTTGTAGTAGAATACGGTTATCTTGAAGAATTGGGAAAGGTACTCAATGCAGTAACTGCTACAGGGTGCGCAACATGCGTGGAGGAGCAGGTGGGGCACTTCGCCACGTTTCTGCAAACCGTGGATAATGTATTCCAGGTCCCGCTGGTAATTATGCTTTGGCGGTTTGGCGTAAGCGCAGTCTTTTTTTTCGTTG
Organism: Fibrobacter sp.; assembly: GCA_024399065.1. Taxonomy (NCBI): domain Bacteria; kingdom Pseudomonadati; phylum Fibrobacterota; class Fibrobacteria; order Fibrobacterales; family Fibrobacteraceae; genus Fibrobacter; species Fibrobacter sp. The sequence goes on from JAKSIB010000001.1 coordinate 93,544, forward strand.
ACTTGATCAGTCATAGTTCAGCGTGCCGAATGCAGTTGCCCAGTAGCAAATGGTAGTGACGATGGCGAAAAATCCCATGACCATCTTTTCCTTGCGGCTGGTGCTGAACAAGACCGTTGCCATGTAGAAGGTCATATAGAGGGAAAAGAAGAATGCAAAAATCGTAGTGATGATGCGGGGCAAAAGCTGGCTTGCGGCTTCCGGCAAAACGTTGCCTGCGGTCAGTAGAAACCACAGGGAAACAAACTGCATAATAATAGGCACGATGAATGCGCGGCGGACTTCCTTGGGGACCACACGATGGCGGCCGTTCATGGCGTACATTCCCAGAGGTGCGCCCAAAGCCAAGGCGATATTCAATGCCACGGAGGGCAAAAAAGAAATGGCTCCAATAATTGCAGGAATAAGCATGGTCCAAATATAAAAAACGACGCCATCAGGTAAAGGAGGTAACCTAATGGCGTCTGGGAGTGTTTGGGTACCTATAAAGTAGATATTCGGGGGCTTCCTAGACCTAAAAATCGTATAAATCTTGGTTACTCGAGTAAACAAGGTGTACGTGGTATGGCGGCGACCCCCGTAAAAATGCCGTTTTTTGATTAAAAACCTAGGTTTATTTGTAAATAGCCGTGTACGGGGTGTAACCGGGAAACCTCTTTTTTTTCAAAGGTGGTGGTCAAATTGCACCGAATCTGGGGGTAGGTCTGGGTGGATATATTGACCTCATTGCGAATTTGTATGTGATGCCGGGGCCGCCCTTTTGGGAAAACTAGGGCCAACTTGGCGAAGTTTTGGACTGTCGGCAGGTAGGTTGTCGCGATTTCCCAGCGGGGGAGGGCCGCCTCCTTGTTTCGAACAATTTGTTCCTGAACGCTGGCGTTTGCAATAAAGTCCTTTCCAAAAGGTTTTGATGTTATTTTGGCCTTCAAGTCCATTTGGGTACAACCGTTTTCCGCCTTCAGGCAGGAGGCGCTTACGGAACCTCGAAAAAGCTCGGGGCCGGATTCGCCCCCAATTTTAATTTTTGCACTGGCCGTATCGGCGTCTAGTGGAATAGTTATTCTCGTACTTGCTGAAACTTTAGCATTCCAAAAATTCGGAATGGTGAAATTGAAATTTTGCGAACCCCAGAATTTGTACTTGAGCAATGTTGCGCTTAAATGGGATTGCGTGGGCACAGAATCTCCGTGAATATAGGCTACGGTTTTCCAAGATAGGACATGGAAATTTTGTTTTTCCTTGTTGTGCAATTCCAGTTTTATGAGAGGTGAAAAATCTGCATCGGGTGAGACAACTTGCCAGGCGGAAATTTCTCCCCAAGGGGACTTTGCGTGCAACGCCACTGATTGTTGCTGAGGTGAATACCAATAAGCGGATTTGACCGAAGTTGATTTGCTGATTGCGTAGTTTAGTGACCCTTGAAAGTTCTTTGCTGTATCCAGAGCTGCGCCTAGGGTGAAATTTTTTATAGGGAAAAATAACGCCGTTCCCCACAAGGTGTCCAGAGGAATGTGACTGTGAAATTCCTTGGTGGAGATTTGACCGAAGTATGCTTCGGTATTTTTATTCTTGTAGGTTAAAAGTTTTTGAGAACCCAGGCGGAGATTGAAACGGTAGAAGTTCAGCTGAAGTTTTAAGTTGGACTTTTCAATTTCTCCCAGTGAATCTGTTTGAAGTTTCCAGGTAAAACGCCCGCTGAATTGTTCTGAAATTTTGGATTTTTCAGGGTTTTCTTTTTTCTGTGATTGACGTCGTGGATGTTGAACCTTTACGGATTCAAATCTTGTGACTTCCGATTCGCAATTTTCCAATGCGTAGATTTCTGCCAGGACGCATGCTTCATGGGCGTTGTCCTCTTGCAGAAGGTTTAACATTTCCTGGGCCTCTTCCGCCGATACGATCCCATCGTCCCACCATTCAAAAACCTGGGATTCGGTTAAAGTTTGAATGGATGCAAAAAGACTTTGGGTAAGGAGGAGTATGTAGAATTGTGTAACGTGATAAAATTTCATTTTTGCCTCTTTTTTATACACGTTCTTTTGGCTGGAAATGGCCCTCTATCTTTGAATTTTTTTTAGGATTTCTAATTTTGGGTCATGGCAAATTCAAACTGGTCAAAAAAGCCCAATAAGGGTTCCTGGGGTAAAGTTCCTTCTCGTATGCCTGCCCGTGGTGCAGACGCCTTAGGCAGCGCCTTTGTGCCTCATATGAAGGCTCCCCGCACAGAGTTCCCTCTGTTCAATGGCAAACGCGTGACTCCGTCTTTGGCGGGCCTTGATAAGCTTCTGCATTATTATGGAGTAGAACTTCAGGAAGACACCCTGAAGCAGATTTGGGAATACCACCAGCTGATCCGCGCCAACAATGATGACCAGGATTTGACTCGCCTCAACGCCTTTGAAACTATGGTGGAACGTCACTATGCCGACTGTACCTTGATTAACGCATTCGTTGAAAAGTGGCCGGCCCGCATGATCGACGTGGGAAGTGGCGCGGGTTTCCCGGGAATCCCCCTGAAGATTGTGAACCCGAAGATCAACCTGACTCTTTGTGAACCTCGCCCCAATCGTATCAATTTCTTGAACATGGTGATTGAAAAACTGGGCTTGAAGGATATTGACGTGTTCGGCCACAAGGTTACAAGCCACAGCATGACCATTCCTGTGGATGGCGTGATTAGCCGAGCTTTCGAACTGATGGAAAAGACTTTCCCGCGCCTCCAGAATTCCCTGAAGGTTGGAGGCCGCGTATTCTTTATGAAGGGTCCTGCCGCTGCTGACGAATTGAAGACCCTGCATCCGGAAGATTACGGCTACAAGCTGCTGGAAAAGCATTTCTATTCCATTCCTAACAGCACCCAGGAACGTGCCCTGGTGATTTTCCAGCGAGAAGAGTAATTCCAATTACGAATTACGATTTACGATGTACGAAAAAAAAACGGACCGAAAGGTCCGCTTTTTTTTGCGGCGAAGCCGCCTAGTTAAATCTCGTAATTTGTAATTCATAATTCAAGTTCTTGCCTTCGGCTAGAACTTGAACAGCATACCGAAGCGCATCTGACCGTCGCGAACGCCGTCGTTGTCGCCCACATCCTTGATGGTGGCAAAGTCGAACTGAAGCATGTCGCTGAGCATAAAGCCGAAGCCGAAGTCAACTTCGTTACGCTTGCCGGTCTGGTCGTGCAGGTAACCTGCGCGAAGGGCGATGGTGTTGGAGTAGATGAATTCCAAGCCCACGTTGAACACACCCTGCATTACAGAGTTCTTCAACTGTTCAAAGAAACCGTCGCCACCGCGTTCCGGGTTGAGCAAGGATTTCCAGCAGGCGATGTAGAACGGTTCCGGATTACCGCGTTCGTCGTCATAGACCACTTCGCGGTTATAGTCTGCTGCAACGGTCAACTTGTAGTCTGCCAAGGAGAAGATCTCGTAGGCGAGGCCAAGACGCCAGGTCAAGGGAATCGGATCTTCGTTGGTCTTGTCCACGTAGTAGACGCTAGGACCGATGTTCAAAAGTGCTGCGGCGAAATTCAACTTCGGGATAATCAAGTTCTTCTTGAGAACGCCGATATCAAATGCGTAACCGAAGGTGGTTGCTTCTTCTTCGCCGGCACCTGCGCCAGAGCTCAGGTCGGAGTAGAAGAACTTGATGGAGAGGCCGAGACCCCAGTCACCGGGGAAACGGGTGCCGTAGCTGACGCCGCCCACGATTTCAGAACTGTTGTATGCTACAAGGTCATCCACGTCGACATCTGCGGATGCCACAGTGGAACCGAAGCTGACGAAGTTTACGAATGCGCCCAAGGTACCCCAGTCGTTCAGCGGGATGGTCATGCCGCCATAGAGGTGGTACAGGTCAGGAATATTCAAGACCGGCAAAAGCTTTTCGTAGAAGGCGGTGAGCTGGTAGTCGGCGTCCTTGAACTGTTCCATGCCATTAGCGGTACTGAACCAGACGTCGTTGCCCTGGGGAAGGACTGTCCAAACCTTATTTACAGAGAGGCCGTTTCCGGAATGGTAATGGATCCATTCATCGTCCTTCTTGACACTGCCTTCCTGTTCTGCAGTGCCACGTTCAAGTTCTGCCTTACGGCCGCTGGCGGTTGCATAATCCGGCAGATGGCGCCAGACACCCTTGTCGGTTGCAATCCAGATGCCGCCCTTCTGGTCGACGGAGACTGCATTGACGTGGTTATTTGCGAACTGCACCTGTTCCCACTTGCGGAGGTTGAAGTGGCTAAGGCCGCCTTCGTGGGCTGCCCATACGTGACCCGAGCTGTCGATGGCCAAGGCGGTGGGCTTAAGGTCCATGACGCCGTCTTCTTCGGTGAACAGGCTCCAGCGGTCCTTGTCGTTCACAGACTTCTTGGGGACGAGACGTGCGATACCTGCACCGTCGGCTGCAACGAAAAGTTCCTTGCGGCTTTCGGACCAGGCGAGGGCGTTAATCTTCTGGCTGGGGAGAACCTTACCTTTTTGTTCGAACTGGCCGTTGCGGTAGACGAACAAACCATCGTCGGTACCGATCCAGATGGATGCACCCTGGCTTACCAAGGCGGAAATTCTGTGGTTGCCCAGTTCGGATTCGTAGCTCTTCCAGCCCTTACCGTCGAAACGATAAAGAGCCTTGGGTGTACCTACCCAGAGCTTTTCGGTGCGGCTTTCATAAAGAACGGCGGTGATAGTGTCCTTGACCACCAGGTTCCAGGGCATCTTCACTTCCACCACGTGCTTTTCGTCTTCGGCGTTCTTGATTTCGTTGAATGCCTTCACCTGGCGAACATATTCGTCCAAGCCGCGTTCTGTTCCGACGTAGACCTTCACTGCGTCACGGACCTTGGCGTTACCCTGGAGAGTGATGGAATGGTAATTGATCCACTGTTCGCCGTCAAATTTCTGGATACCTTCTGCGGTACCGGCCCAAAGTTCGCTCTTGCTGAAGAAACCGTTCTTGGAACGGGCTGCCATGCTTGTGAAATAAGGTGCGTTCTTGGCGTCGGCGGAGTAGGATACGCGCCATTCGTCGGCCAAGGGACCGAAAGCGAGACCTGCCGGATTGTAGAACATGGCGGTAGCGTCGTCTGCCATGGCAGAACCGGCTTCGCCCATACCCAGCTGACGTGCGCCAACGGGCATTTCAAGTGTGATAATAGCGGAACCTGCTGCAAACGTCAGGGCAGGTGCGAGCAAAAGGGCGGAAAGTAGGGATTTACGCAAGGTGCCTCCAGTCCGGTACGTCGTAGCTGCTTCCGTGAGACGGAACGACAGCCTTCCATCCGGATTTACTTGGGTTTTCCCAAGGCTGCTTCGGCAAGAGCTTGCAGTCGCAACCCAAAACATAAGGCGGCAAGATCTCGGCATGGTTGCGGATCTGTTCGCGGGTAATGAAGTTTTCCTCGTTGACGAACTTGCAGTATTCCTTGCCTTTGGGACCGAGGACGATGCGGTAGGTGGCGGTGCCGTTGCGGTCGCCTTCGTCAATGGTTCTAATAGTTTCTTCCATGGTCTGGTGCCACTGGGCGATCAGGGCTTCCCTCTGGTCGGGAGTCAGATCCTGAGTTTCAAGCCAGGAACGCAGAGATGCGTCGGAGGGCTTGACCGCTTCAAGAGATTCGCGGGCGGGGCGGACCACTACAGCGTACTGGCCGGACACGTCGATGACCTTCTTCGGCTCGTCTTTTTCATCGGAGCTGTGGATAACCACGTAGGCGCCGATGGCGGCGAGAATGATCGACAGGACAATAATTGCGATTACAATGATGATTGATAGCATATTCAATTCCGTTTGGGTGAAACCCGTACTCTAAAAAACTAGCATTTTCTATTTTATGAGACAGGAGATATTATGTCTAAATTAAAGATTTTTCTTGTTCTGTTGATGAGTGTGAGCTGTTTCGCCGTTCCTTTCAAAATGGAAACCGTAAAGGAAGGTTCTGGAGACCCGATCCGTGCAGGACAATTGATTAAAGTTCATTACAAAGGATTCCTGTACCAGGATAGCACCAAGTTGACAGAAGTGTCAAAAAATGACTCTGTTGTCGTGGCTGGTTCTGCTGCAACCGACTCTACCGCTGAATCTACCGAAGCTGCTGAAAACGGTCCCTTTGCTGACTCCTATGCAAATGGCGAACCGCTGGAATTCACTATCGGCGTGGGTATGGTGATCCCGGGTTGGGAAAAGGGCCTTATGGGCATGAAGGTTGGCGAAATCCGCAAGCTTTATGTGCCCTACCAGATGGCTTATGGCGAAAACTCCCTGGAAGGCATTCCTGCATACTCCGATCTTTACTTTGAAGTGGAGTTGGTTGCCGCAGAAAAACCCATGGAACCGGACGTATTCCCCAAGAGTGTTGAAGGGCTCAAGTGGAAGGATGCCGCCAAGGGTCTCAAGATTTACGACGAAAAGGTTGGTTCCGGCAAGCCTGCCGCCGTAGGTTCCGTGCTTAAGACTCATTATACCGGCTGGCTTCTTTCTGGCCGTAAGTTCGGTAGCTCCAAGGACATGGGCAAGCCCCTCCAGGTTGTGCTTGGCGCTGGCAAGATGATCAAGGGCTGGGAAGTAGGCCTCGAAGGCATGCGTGAAGGCGGCGTTCGCTGGTTCCGCGTTTCTCCCAACATGGGCTATGGCGCAACAGCCTACTCCATGATTCCCTCCAACTCCACCTTGATCTTCAAGGTGGAACTGGTTTCTGCAGAAATTGACGAAGCTGTGGCTGCCGCCATGGACTTCTTCCCGGATACAACCGCATTGACTTTTGAAAACGGTTCCGAAGGCTTGCGCTACGCTGTAATCAAGCAGGGCGAAGGCGAACCTGCCCAGAAGGGCGACAAGGCTGTGGTCCATTATACCGGATGGCTTACCAATGGCTACAAGTTCGATAGCTCCCGTGACCGTGGCCAGGTATTCAGCTTCCCGCTGGGTGGTGGCCGTGTGATCCGCGGTTGGGAACTGGGTGTTCAGGGTATGCTTCCGGGTGAAAAGAGAATCTTGATCGTTCCGCCGGGAATTGGTTACGGCAACCGCGCCGCAGGTCCGATTCCAGCAGGCTCTACTTTGATCTTCGCCGTGGAATATCTGGGTAACGAATAGTTCTAGAATCGAAAGCCTACAAATCCTATAGTTTTTCAAGGAAAAACGCTCGTTTGGGCGTTTTTCTTTTTATCTTTAATGGTGGAGGCGCAAAATGCGAATTTCTACTAAAGGCCGTTATGCTTTGCGTGTGATGATTGACCTGGCTAAGAATGGCCGTGACAATTACGTGAAACTGCAGGAACTGTCAGCCCGTCAGCAAATCTCTGAAAAGTACCTGGAAGGCATTCTGGGAACTTTGGTGCGCAGCAAGCTTTTGGAAGGTGCCCGCGGCAAGGGCGGTGGCTACAAGCTTAAGTGCGAACCTTCGGAATGCAGCGTGTGGGATATTCTCTCCCTGACGGAAACCTCGGTGGCGCCTGTAGCCTGCCTGGACGACAAGGAGAACAAGTGCGAACGCGCCGGCATTTGCATTACGCTTCCGGTGTGGAAGGAACTGGACGGCATTATCCGCGGTTACCTAGAGGGAGTTAAGCTGGACCAGTTTGTGCGTGGTGTTGAAGCCGCCGATGGCAAAATGCCCGACGATAAAATCTGGAGCTGCGGGCTCTAGAATTTAAACGACTCGGGGCGTTGCACTCGTCGTATCTCTAAAAAGCTGGTGAAAACCGGCTTTTTTTATTTGTACTAAACCTGCGAATTTTTGCGAAAAAGGACGAATTATAGCCTTTCTTAAGGATTGGTTATAGTTAAAATCTATAGAAAACAAAGAAAAGTGAAAAAAAAGTTATAGTTTTCCTGCAAAACCTATTGGATGAGTAGGAAATTGTTTTTAACTTGTACCTGTCGGTTTGAAAACCTACAAAACTTATAGGAAAGACGGACCGAAAAATTTGTACGGAGAAATAAAAATGGATTTTAAAACTTATCTGAGAAATGACCGGCGATGTCGAGCCGGATTCCGAATGCGAGGCTAACGCATTAAACCAAAGCCCCGAGCAAAACGCTCGCAAAACAGCCGGCGGGCTAAAACGCGAAAAAAACTTGGAGACTTGAGGTATTGCCTCGAACCTGGAACCTCGAGCCTCGAACCTAAAAAGGAATTAAATCATGTCTCAGAATCTTCACTTTGAAACTCTTCAGCTCCACGTTGGCCAGGAATCCGCAGACCCCGCAACCGATTCTCGCGCAGTTCCTATTTACGCAACCACCTCTTACGTTTTCCACAACTCCCAGCATGCCGCTGACCGTTTCGGCCTTCGCGATGCCGGTAACATTTACGGTCGCTTGACCAACTCCACCCAGGGCGTTTTCGAACAGCGTATCGCTGCCCTGGAAGGTGGTTCCGCAGCTCTCGCCGTTGCATCCGGTGCTGCTGCCATTACTTATGCCATTGAAGCTCTCGCTCAGGCTGGCGATCACGTGGTTGCCCAGAAGACCATTTACGGTGGCTCCTACAACTTGCTGAAGCACACCTTGGCTCCTTTCGGCGTCAGCACTTCTTTCGTTGACACTCACAACCTGGCTGAAGTGGAAGCTGCCATCAAGGAAAACACCAAGATCCTTTACCTGGAAACTCTTGGTAATCCCAACTCTGATGTTTCTGATATTGACGCACTTATTGAACTCGGTCACAAGCACGGCCTCGCCGTTATCGTCGACAACACCTTCGGCACTCCGTATCTGTTCCGCCCCATCGAACACGGCGCAGACGTTGTTGTTCATTCCGCTACTAAGTTCATCGGCGGTCACGGTACCACTCTCGGCGGCATCATCATTGAATCCGGTAAGACCAACTGGAAGTCTGGCAAGTTCCCCACCATCGCTAACCCCAACGTGAGCTACCACGGCGTAAGCTTCGCCGACGCTGTTCCGGGTGCCGCATTCGTGACCTACATCCGCGCCATTCTCCTTCGCGACCAGGGCGCTGCAATTTCCCCGTTTGCTGCATGGGCTCTCATCCAGGGTACTGAAACCTTGTCCCTGCGTATCGAACGCCATGTGGAAAATACCAAGAAGGTTGTGGAATTCCTTTCCAAGCACCCGAAGGTTGCATCCGTTAGCCACCCCAGCCTGCCGTCTCATCCGGATCACGAAAACTTCAAGAAGTATTTCCCCAAGGGTGGCGCCTCCATCTTTACCTTTGAAATCAAGGGCGGTCAGGCCGAAGCCTGGAAGTTCATTGATAGCCTGAAGATCTTTAGCCTCTTGGCAAACGTTGCCGATGTGAAGAGCCTGGTGATTCATCCGTACACCACCACTCATTCCGAACTGAACGAAGAAGAATTCAAGGAACAGAATATCACTCCGTCCACCATCCGCCTCTCCATCGGTACCGAACACATCGATGACATTATTGCGGACCTCGCTCAGGCACTGGAACAAGTGTAAATAGACGAGAGAACGTTCGCTGTGCTCACTACAGACGAGAGACGAAAGAAAAATAATGACGGCGGAGCCGTTTAATATAGAGCGCCTTTGGCGCCAAATTAAATCTCTCGTCTTTCGTCTACCAGGGGCAACGCCCCGGTCTAAAACCTAAACATAAAGGAATTTCAAAATGTCTAAGATTTATACTTCTGCAGATCAGCTGATTGGTCACACTCCTCTTCTGGAACTTACTCACATCGAAGCCGCTAACAATCTCGGTGCGAAGGTTCTGGCAAAGCTTGAATATTTCAACCCCGCTGGCTCCGTGAAGGACCGTATCGCCAAGGGCATTCTGGATGACGCTGAAAAGTCCGGCAAGCTGAAGCCCGGTGCAGTGATTATCGAACCGACCTCCGGTAACACTGGCATTGGCCTTGCTTCCGTTGCTGCAGCCCGCGGCTACCGCATCATCATCGTGATGCCCGAAACCATGAGCGTTGAACGCCGCCAGATCATCAAGGCCTACGGTGCAGAACTTGTTCTTACCGAAGGCGCCAAGGGCATGAAGGGTGCTATCGCCCGTGCCAACGAACTGGCTGCAGAAATTCCTAACAGCTTTATCCCGGGCCAGTTCGTGAACCCGGCAAACCCGGCAACTCACCGTGCCTCTACCGGCCCGGAAATCTGGGAAGACACCGACGGTAAGGTGGATATCTTTGTTGCCGGTGTGGGTACCGGTGGTACCGTCACGGGCGTTGGCGAATATCTGAAGTCCCAGAACCCCAACGTGAAGGTTGTGGCTGTTGAACCCGCTTCCTCTCCGGTACTTTCCAAGGGTGTTGCTGGCGCTCACAAGATCCAGGGCATTGGCGCAGGTTTCGTTCCTGACACCTTGAACACCAAGGTCTACGACGAAATCATCGCAGTAGAAAACGAAGCCGCATTCGAAGCCGGTCGCGAAATCGGCCACAAGGAAGGCGTGCTGGTAGGTATCTCTTCTGGTGCCGCTCTCTGGGCTGCCAAGGAACTGGCTAAGCGTCCGGAAAACAAGGGGAAGACCATCGTGGCTTTGCTCCCGGATACCGGCGACCGCTACCTCTCTACCGCACTGTTCGCTGAATAGTTTTTTGTCCTATCTGTGTTAATGAATTAAGCGCCAGGAAGTTCCATTAGCTTTCTGGCGCTTTCCTTTTAGGAGGTTTTATGATACCCTTAGAAATTCTGCCTACGTTTTTATTCTACAGTTTTATTGCAAGTATTACGCCAGGTCCTGCAAATTTAAGTTCCCTTTCGCTGGCGCTGAGCCGCGGAAAAAATGTGGCTCTCAAGCAATGGGTGGGGCTGTTCACAGGCTTTACTATTGTGTCCCTGATTTCAGGATTCGTAGCTTTCTTTGTATGAACCGCATTGAATGAATACGCAAAAGTTTTATGTGAAGATTATGTTCTTTTGCGTGACTGTTCAGACCACATTTTTGCTGCCCTATAATCACAGCTTACTTTCTGTTCTGTTGTTGGCTTTGCTCTTGCCCTTTATTGGACCCGTTTGCAATCTGGCGTGGCTTTTTACCGGAGCCGCCTTGCAACGATTCTTTGTCCATTACCAAAAGCAAGTGAACGCAGTAATGGCGGGGTCGTTGGTGCTTTGCGCAGCAAGCATTGTGTTGAATTAGGATTTATCGTAATCTTCCAGAAAACTGTGCTGTTCGCCGCCGGCTTTGTAGCCGGGAAAGGTCTCGATGCACACGGCGTGAACGCTGTTGAAAATATTCTTTTCGATATTGGGGTTGATTCGCTTGAGGCGCTTGATCAACTCCTTTGTTTCTTTACGTTTGCTGACGCTTACGATGTCTCCGTTGGCGGAATTGCCACTGCCGTTGCCGCCGGCATTGTCAATGGCGCAGGCTTCCTGCTCTGCAGTGCGTGAAGTCATGCGGCAGGCGCACTGGATGAATTCCAGGCAGTTGTATTTTGTCCAGTTGACAATGTCCTGCTCGTTGATACAGTACATGGGGCGAATCAGTTCCATGCCGTCAAAATTCTGGCTGCGAAGCTTGGGCATCATGCCCTGCAGTTGCGCGCCGTAGAACATGGCCATGACGGTGGTTTCGATGACGTCGGACATGTGGTGGCCTAAGGCAATCTTGTTGCAACCCATATCCTTTGCCATGTGGTACAGATGACCGCGGCGCATCTTGGCGCAAACATAGCAAGGAGACTTGACCACCTTTTCGGTAACGTCAAAAATGTTGGTCTCGAAAACCGTGATGGGAATTTCCAGCAGGGCGGCGTTGCTCTCGATCTTTTCCCGATTCACCTTGTTGTAGCCCGGATCCATTACCAGGTACTTGACTTCAAACTGAAAATCCGTGTGGCGCAAAAGCATCTGCATCAGCTTGGCCAGCAGCATGGAATCCTTGCCGCCCGAAATGCAGACCGCAATTTTGTCTCCTTCTTCGATCAGCTTGTATTTCTTGATGGCCGTGATGAAGGGCGTCCAGAGACGTTCGCGATAAGTGGTGGAAATGCTACGTTCCACCTTCTGCACAAAGGAAAGTTCTCTTTTCTGTTTCTCAGCCATCAATGGCAAAGTTAGAAAAAATCATTTTCAGGAAGTGCTGATGAATTCTCGTGTCTTCGTTCAGTTCCGGATGGAAGGTGATTCCCAGTTGGTTCTTGTAGCGGACTGCGACTATTTTATGATCAACTTCCGCAAGGACTTCCACGCCTTCGCCGGCGCTTGAAACCACGGGGGCGCGGATGAAGGTCATGGGGATGGTGGCGTCGGTGGCGTTCGTGATTCCTTTGAAGGGCTGTTCCGCGAAGAAACTTCCCAGCTGGCGGCCGTAGGCGTTACGCTGCACGGTGACGGGCAGTGTGCCGAAATAGACGTTGCCATCGTTGGAAAGTTTCTGTGCCAGAAGGATGAGGCCTGCGCATGTTCCCAAGACGGGGAGACCGTCCTGAATCAACTTTTTCAGCGGTTCGAAAAGTTCCAAATCCTTCAGCAGTTTGCCTTGGACGGTGCTTTCGCCGCCTGGAAGGACGAGACCATCGAAAGGAAACTTCCCGCTCTTGGTTTCCGAAGGATCGCGATTCAAATCAGAAAGCTGACGGATTTCGAATGTCTTTGCGCCAAGGCTTTCCAGAATTCTGCGGTGTTCAATAAATGCACCCTGCACGGCAAGGACGCCGATGACAGGGGCTTTTTTCGTTTGAGTCATTGAGCCTCCTTTAAGGCTGCAAAATTACTTGCCGCGTTCGGCCATGAGCAATGCGATTTCCTGCTCGTTGATGCCCACCATGGCTTCGCCAAGGTCTTCGGAAAGTTTTGCGATGAGCTTTGCGTCAGTGTAGTTGGTGACGGCCTGGACGATTGCCTGTGCGCGTTTTTCAGGATTGCCGGATTTGAAGATGCCGGAACCCACGAACACGCCTTCAGCGCCCAGCTGCATCATGAGGGCTGCATCGGCGGGAGTTGCCACGCCACCTGCGGCGAAGTTCACTACCGGCAACTTGCCGTTGTCATGAACGTACTTCACGAGGGCGTAGGAAACCTGGAGTTCCTTGGCGCGGTTGTAGAGTTCGTCTTCACGCATGGAGGTGAGACGAGCGATTTCCTGCTGCATCAAACGCATGTGGCGCACAGCCTGCACGATGTCGCCAGTACCCGGTTCACCCTTGGTACGGATCATGGAAGCGCCTTCTTCAATACGGCGGAGAGCTTCGCCCAAGTCCTTAGCGCCGCAAACGAAGGGCACCTGGAAATCCCGCTTATTGATGTGGAAAATGTCATCGGCGGGAGAGAGCACTTCGCTTTCGTCGATGTAGTCAATTTCAATAGCCTGAAGAATCTGGGCTTCGGCAAAATGACCGATACGGCACTTGGCCATGACCGGGATGGATACGGCGTCCTGAATGCCCTTGATCATCTTGGGGTCGCTCATGCGGCTAACGCCACCAGCAGCACGGATGTCGGCAGGAATGCGTTCCAGGGCCATGACGGCGCAGGCACCTGCGGCTTCTGCAATCTTTGCCTGTTCCGGAGTGGTCACGTCCATGATGACGCCACCTTTCAGCATTTGGGCAAGATTCTTGTTCAGTTCGTAACGGTCTGCGATATACTTTTCGGTCATAATGGACTCCTTTTGTTTGTTTTCGGACCCTAATTTACCCTTTTCATTGACATTGTTAAATATTCAATTTTCTACTTTTATAACAAGGTCAGATTAAGGTCAGTTTAAGGTCAGATTATGCTTAGTTACGACATGACAAAAAATGGTTCCGATTCTTTGTACCACTATTTGTATAAGTGCATCAAGAATGACGTTCTTCAGGGAACTTTGTCGGCGGGGGATAAATTGCCCACGAAGCGTCCCTTTGCGGAACATCTTGGTGTCAGCGTGATTACTGTGGAAAATGCCTATGCCCAGTTGCTGACCGAGGGCTTTATTTATTCTGAACCCCGCAAGGGCTTTTTCGTTGCGGATATTGCCGAGAAGTTGAAAAACTCTGGACTTGCTGCGTCGTTATCGCAACAAAATTTTCCTGAATCTCGAGAGTCTCGCCGCAGTTCTACATCCGGCGAATTGTCTCTTCACTTTCAAAAACATCAGTCTCGCGCCCGCGGCAAAATTATTGCGGACTTTACCAGCAATCAGTCTGAAACTTCCGCATTCCCCTTCTCCACCTGGGCGAAAATCATGCGTAAGGTTTTGTGCGAACAGCAAAATGAACTGCTGGAACGTTCTCCCTACGGAGGCGTTTTGCCCCTCCGTGTGGCCATCGCCAAAATGCTGAAGGGCTCTCGCAATTTGGATGTTTCTCCAGACCAGATTATCGTGGGCGCCGGTACGGATTATTTGTACAGTTTACTAGTTCAGTTGCTGGGTTTTGATAAAAAGTATGGCGTGGAAGATCCGGGCTACAGCAAGATTTCGAAAATCTATCGCAAACTGAATGTGGTGTGCAACTTTATCCCTCTGGACGAACAGGGTGTGCGCATCGACCAGTTGGAAGAAACCTGCACCGACGTGGTTCATCTTTCGCCGTCCCACCATTTCCCTACGGGTATCGTGACGCCGGTGAGTCGCCGTTATGAACTGTTGAGCTGGGCGGCAAAATCCAGCAACCGCTACATTGTGGAAGACGATTACGATAGCGAATTCCGCATGGTGGGCAAGCCCATTCCCGCCCTGCAGAATATTGATGTCCAGGAAAAGGTGGTGTACATCAATTCCTTCTCCAAGACGTTGGCGTCAACAGTTCGCGTAAGCTATATGGTGTTGCCCAGGAGCCTCGCGGAAAAATTCTACAAGGAATTCAGTTTCTATACCTGCACCGTTTCCAACTTTGAACAGTTGGCTCTTGCCCGCTACATTGGCGAAGGCCATTTCGAAAAGCATGTGAACCGCATGCGTAATTTTTACCGCCATCGTCGCGACGCTCTGCTTTCCGCCATTCGCAAATCCAAGCTACGCGATTTCGCCGCCATCTCCGAAGAAGATGCGGGCCTTCACTTTATTCTGAAAATCAACACCGCCCTCTCCGACGAAGAATTCTGCAGCGCCGCTAAGGAAAAGGGGGTTGTCATCGGGGCCCTATCGGATTACTACACCCAGGCCGAACCTTCTGCCCATCAGTTCATTATGAACTACTCCGCCGTGCCCGAAAGGCAAATGCCCAGGGCCATGGAAAAGCTGTACGAAGTGGTGAAGTCTATCTCCTAAATAGGCTTGTCTTCCGACTGCGATTAGATTCTCTTTGCTGAGGCTTAAATTTCTGTGTATAAAGGATTTTTTACCATAAAATTGCGATATTACGGATATTTATTCTACAAATGAGGAAATAATGACTATTGAAAAAAGAAGTTTTTAGTCTAGATAATCTTGCCTGCGAATGTGTGGGTTTTATGGTAGACGAGGCAACGATGCAGTCTCCTTCCGGTAGAAAAGATGTGCTGTTCAATGCCTTTATTTCCGAGGAATTGAACTTCCCCGACATGAGCTTCTTTGGAAAATTCTTCAAGCGCATTGTAGGCGTGTCGCCCAAAACATTCCGCACCCAGCGGGATTGACGGTTATAATTGAAACTTTACGAGAAGATGCCGTGCATGAACTGATGGCAGATTTCAAAGGCGTCTCTGTCGTTCAACTTGATCATCTTGTTGAAATAGGCCTGGATGCTTGCGTTGATGATGCCGAGGAATGTGTAGGCGTAACGCTGATGGCGACCCTTCATGTTGCCGTGATCTTTGCTTGCTGCAAGGAAAAGCTCTGAGAGCGCAGTCCACTGTTTTTCACAGAGGGGGAGGACTTCGTCGTGGATATCGCCTTCGGTAGGGGTGTTGCTCATGCACAAGAACCAGGCGTAGAATTCCGCATTATTCTTGGCGAATTCGAAGTACACGCGGGCGACGGATTCCAGGGAGCGCACGATGTCGTGCTGGTACACAACTGCGGTTTCGAAATCCTTCCAGAAAATTTCCAGATGAGTACTGAGGAGGGCGTTCAGAAGGCCCCGCTTATTTCCGAAGTAATGGTACAGCGTGGGCTTGCCCACTCCTGCGGCGTCTGCGATTTTTTGCACGCCGGTAGCATCGTAGCCTTCCTTGCGGAAAAGGATCAGGGCCTGCTGCAATAAAACTTCTTTTGTGGTCATGATTCAAATATACTTTTTATGTACCGCTAGGTACAAGGATGCGGCCCCACTTGGGCGGAATTACGACGGTAATTTTGCTGTTGCTGATTTTGATGAAATCGTTGGAAAGAAGGTCTCGCAGATTTTCTAAGGAATTCATTTGAGGCGTGCGCGCATAATGATTGCGCAAGTCAATTTCAAATTGAACGGGTGTGTCTTGAAGATTTATAAGAACAAGGGCATCGCCATTTTGGTGTGTTCGCCAGAAGGCCAATTGTTGGGAGTGAACGAATTCCTGTTGATAGCCGCCTTCGCGCAAGGCGTCGCAATCCAGGCGGATGGCGGCGAGCCTGCGGATTTCTACCAAAAGGTTTTCCTGCCCTGCGGGAATGCCCTGGTCTATTTCGTCGAAACTTGGTCTCAGGTTCCAATCGTCACTTCCGCCTTTGACTGCGTTCCTGGCGAATTCCTCGCCGTAATAAATAGTGGGCACTCCTGGCATGGTGTAAAACAGCAGATGCTGAACGAAATTGTCTGCCTTGTTTTTTAAGATGCTGTAGATTCGGCTGACGTCGTGGTTCTCGTTGAACAGCTGAAGCCTTGCTCCCTTGCAGCTTCCGCCTCGGTCATCAAAAAGCTGGTTCAGGTTGTAGGCCAGTTCAAACATGTTCTTGTCGTTGATGGAACTCCAGCAGGATTTATAGGTCTGGTAATTGGTGACGGAATTCAGCCCCGCTTCAAGCCATCGCCTGGGGTCTCCAAAGACCACTTCCCCCATCATCCAGAAATCCCCACGTTTTTGATGGCAGGCGGTTGCTAAGTGGCGTAGAAATTCCCGGTCCATATCCTCGGCAGCGTCAATGCGGATTCCGTCGATGCCGAATTCATCCATCCAGAATTCCGCACAATGAATCAGCTCCCTTTCCACTTCGGGATTTCGCAGATTGAACGCCGGCAGTTCCTGGAAACCGGCCCAGCAATCCACCGTAAAGGAATCGCCGCAAAGGTTGGGCGTATTGAATCGCGGATTGCGATACCAGCCTGCGTAGGTTGAATTTTGGCCTTTTTCCCGCAGGTCCCTATAGGCGAAATGATGTCTGGAGGAATGGTTCCAGACGGCGTCGAAAAACACCTGGAAACCGGCGTCGTGAAAATCACTGACCATTTTCTTTAGGTCGTCGTTGTTGCCCATTCGCGGATCCACCTGGTACATGTCTGTTACGTCATAGCCGTGGGTTTCGCTTTTAAAAACGGGACCCAGCAGGATGGAATCAGCCCGCAGACTTTGCAAGTGGGGGATGAGGGCGGTAAGTTGGCGGATGTTCCTGTATTTCGCCCGGTTCGTGTTTGCTTTGGAATCGCGGCCGTCTTCAGTCTCTCGTAATGCGCC
This sequence comes from Fibrobacter sp., assembly GCA_024399065.1. NCBI lineage: Bacteria > Pseudomonadati > Fibrobacterota > Fibrobacteria > Fibrobacterales > Fibrobacteraceae > Fibrobacter > Fibrobacter sp. The sequence continues at coordinate 110,971 of JAKSIB010000001.1, forward strand.
TAGCGGAAATACATGGTAAATGTGGTTTGGTCTCACGGAATCCTCCTTGAAAGCATTATATACCGTTCGGTATATTAAATTTAGTATACCGATTGGTATATTGTCAAGGGGGCGAAAAAAAAGGAACGCTTTCGCGCTCCTTCCTTCTCTCTCATTTTTTAGTTCTTACTTATTCGCAATTTCTGAGCTGATGGACATTAGCGGGTTTAGCGGGTCGGTGTCAATCAAGTCAAGGTGCTTCACCATGTGGAGGGTGCCTTGCTTGTACTTCTGGAAATGTTCCGAAGCGATGTGCTTTTTGTAGGCATCCTGGCTGGCGTAGATTTCAAGAATGTAGAGGGCATTCTTGTCGCGTTTGAGGCCCATGGGGTACATGCAGATGACGCCCGGTTCCGTACGCATGCTGGTGGCGCCGACTTCAAGAGCCATGGCCATGTACTGGTCGTGATATTCCGGGTGAATCTCGATGTAGGACAGGCGAACGATGCGGTCGCTTTCCATGGACTGTTTTGCAACTTGACTGGATTTTGCCATAGCCATTCCTGTAGCTAGAAGAAGTGCGAATAGAAATAAGAGTTTTTTCATGATTTTTGAATGTGCCGCCGCTGCGGCGATTTGAAATTATAACTTTAAAATTCAGCTTTCAGCCAGTTTTTGATTTTGGTTTCGCGGCTAGAGAAATCTGCAGCCTTTATAGAAAGACTTGTGGTGAAGTTGCTGCCGGGAAGCAAGCGCTTGGCGTCGGCTTCTACTCCGCTGATTCCGCTGGAATGGCTACTGACAATAAGGCCTACTTTTTTATTTGCAAGATCCTTGCTGTTCTTGAAAAGATAGGTTTGCATGGGAGCGGCCATTTGGCTCCACCAGAGAGGCGCAACGATGATCACCTCGCTGTAATTTGCGAAGTTTACTTCGGTGCTGACGGTGATAGCGGGGTAGCTGCTTTCGTCATCGGGATTCTTATTGATGGCGTCAATAAGGGCATCGCCGATGGCGTAATTGTTGGCTGCGAAATCTGCCTTTTCTACAGGAGAAATTTCCACCACGTCGGCAGAAATCATTCCAGTCAAAGTTTCTACGACAGCCTTGCTGTTCCCGGTGAAGGAGTAGTAAGCGACTAGCATCTTTTCGGAAGCTGCAGAGTCAACGGCAGGTACGTCTGCTTCTGTAGAATCTGCGACACTCTCGCTAGAATCCACGCGATCCTCATTTGTGCTAGAAGAACTTGCAACGCTTTTGACTTCACTTGAACCTGCGACATCATCCTTTGCGTTAGAGCTGGAGTCGTCGCCGCAGGCGTTCAGGAGGAACACCACCGTCGCACTCAACAAGAACAGTAATTTTTTCATACCGCCTCAATTACGGAAGCTTGTTATATACTTCATCAACTACAGGTTCCAACCATTCGTTGCTGGCGTTTTCGCCAACGTGGGTGTGGTAAGTCAAGTGCTGGAACCAGGAATCCTTGGCGGCACCGTGCCAGTGCTTTTTGCCTTCGGGAATGGCCACCACAGTGCCCGGCGTCATTTCAAGAGGTTCCTTGCCTTCTTCCACATACCAGCCGCGGCCTGAAACAGCAATCAAGACCTGCACCTGGTTGTGATGGATGTGCCAGTTGTTGCGGCAGGCCGGTTCAAACGTCACGTTGGTGGGGCCGCCATTTTCTGCGTCCATAGGGGCCAAGTAACTGTTGCCGATAAAGTACTTTGCGTAATTTACGTTAGGCACACCGCGAGGCCACGGGGAATCTCCACCGTACATGCCAGGAATCAACTTGGCGTCCTGCAAAGTCATGGTAATGCTTTCCACCTGCTGATCCGTAAGGCCAGCCTTCTTTGCGCCAGCCTTATGTGCTGCCAGCTGGGGGTGAACTCCGTCCATGCCGCTGAGGGCTGCAACTGTCACCAGTTCGCGTTCCGGCATAGTCAAGTTGTCGCGGGCGAAAATGTCGCCGAACAAATGCGCCTTCAGGTAGTAATCCGTTGCAGGAGCGAATGTGTTGTTCACCTTGCCGAACAACTTCGTCTGAACTTCGGTACCGGCCTTCAGGGAGTTGTAATTCTTGGGCAGTGGCGAAGCGTCCTTGCCTTCGGCGGTTTTCTTGCCGGCGGCCCTGCGTTCATCCAGAACCTTCTGCAAAGTTCCGAGGGCATTCAGGGAGCGCGGGAAACCGGTGTAGGCATAAAGCTGGGAAAGGGCTTCCTTCACCTGGCTTACGGTGAGGCCTTCGTCCAGACCCTTGTCGATGGCTTTGCTAAGTTTTGCCAAGTCGCCCTGGGCTTCCAGGCAGGCGATAATGGCCATGTCCTGCTGCTGAATGGTAAGAACGTTTTTCATAATCTGTGCGTTTGTGGTGGTGGCGAATGCGGCAGAAATTGCGACCGCCACACCCATGGATTTTACGAAAGTTTTAAAAAATGCAGTTTTCATAGTTATGAATTTACCAAAAGACTAGTTTTAATTCACTACCCAAAACAAATGAATTTCTACCAAAAACGCAGATTTTATATATAAAAATTTGATTTTATAACCTTTTTTCCTATATTCAGGACGTAAAAAATGGTATAGAATGAAAATTCTCAAAGTCGATAATCCCAATGTTTTTGCCCGTCATGTGAGCGCTCCGGAGATTCACCCCCTCATCAGCGTGATTCATTTTGACGAGCTCGCGCCTTTTCCCCATAGCATGAACAATTATGGTGTGTATGGGCTGTTCATCCAGCGGGAATTTCCCAAGTCCCTGGTTTACGGCACCAAGACGATTCAGGCCAGCGGCTCTTCCATTATTGCGGTGGCGCCAGGGCAGCTTGGCGGTTCCAGGGAAGGCGGCAATGGCATCGCGTTGAGTGGCTGGGCGGTGCTTTGGTCGCCGGAACTTTTGGAGGATTCGTCCCTGGAAAAGCAGATGAAGGATTACGAGTTCTTCTCCTACTTTTTTGCGGATTCCCTGCAGATTGATCCTGCGGAGTGGCAGGCCATTACTCAGCTGGCGTCGCAGTTGCGTTCCGAGTTGCAGCAGCACGAAGACGGCGCGCCTCTCAGGAGCATTGTGCAGTCGTACCTTCACTTGATTCTTGAATATTGCAAGCGGGCTTACTTGCGCCAAAGTGCAAACGGAAACGACGGCGACAACGATATTTTAAAACGGTTCCATACGCTTCTGGAAAAATATTACCGCGACGAAAAACAGAAAATTCACGGAGTACCTTCGGTGGCCTACTGCGCCCGGGAACTGGCCTACTCTCCGCGCTATTTTGGCGATTTGGTCCACAAGGCAACAGGCGGCAGCGCCATCGGTTACATCCATTCCTTCGTCATTAACCAGAGCAAGAATTTTTTGATGAAGGGCCTTTCCATCGGCGAGACCGCACAACTGCTGGGCTTTAGCTACCCACACCATTTTACAAGACTGTTCAAGAACGTGACGGGGCTGACTCCAAGCGAATTTATGAAGTAGATTTATCCGAGGCGAACTTTCGGGAGTTTACCTATTTTCGGCAAATAAGCTCTGCCAAAATTTTATAATCCATGTATTGGATGCCGTAGGTTCCCTGGTTGATTTCCCTGGAAAGATTGCTGCTGTAGTAAATGTCCATGGCCTGTTCAAGGGAAATATTTTGGATTTCTGAAATACGGTTTATGATGCGTTCTTCAAGGCGTTCTTGATAAAGTTTTTCCAAGACATTTTCGTTCATGACTACACCTTTTTAGAACATTGGAATACGAGAACTTTCTCTATGGCATTCTGGGTAACAAAACACAGTTGATCAAAGGTCGGATATGCTTTGATTTCCTTTATAGCCCTGTCGATGTCCCAGACTCCAGAATGGAACATGTCAACAACACGAAATACTTTGTCATCGGCCACTTTGCCTTTGATAATGTCATATTGAAGGAATTCTGTTCCTCCATCACGACAATTACAAACAAACTTTATCCAATCCTGAAGACTCTCTCCAAAATCCAGAAACTTTAAGCCGGAAAAATCATCGCTCATCTGGTATGTGTTGAGAATCGCCGTTTCTGGGAAAAGTAAAGCCTTTCGTTTGGCCCACCTAATGGCTTGTTCTTTTACCGATGTGACGTAAAAACCCTTGCCGAAATCTAGTGCTCGAAAAGAATGCTCAACATCAGGTTTTTGTACAATCTGGTTGGACCCATGGTAAACAATCATATCGCAACTCCCTGCTTTTTCAAGAAGGTTTCGATGTCATTGACTACATATTCTGTGCTTTGGGTATGCAGAACATCGAAGAATGGCACAATGAGGTCCTTGATGCAGGAAGATTCGTTCAACTTCCTGTACACATCCGATGGTTGTTCATTCCACTTGTTAGCACAAGCGTGAATCATGTAGATGGTAAATTCAAAGGATTCTTTATTCATTTTATGACCTATGGGACCGTGCACTACTTAATATACATTTTTTTAAAGGGAATATTTTTGCTGTCGCTTGGTTGTTATTAAACCGAGTGAAGTGCCATAATAAAAATTTGCAAAGTCTTAAAACTTCACCGTAAATGTGGTGCCGTGGCCTTCTTTGGAAAGAACGTCAATGCTCGCCTTGTGCAGCACGAGAATGCGCTGGACAAGGGCCATGCCGATGCCGTGCCCGGATTCACTGTGAGAGGAGCCTCGGTAGAACAGCTTAAAAAGATTTTTCTGTTCGGTGGCGTTCATTCCGATACCTGAATCTTTAAAGTCAACGGTAAGGCCTTCATCAAGGTGTATCTTGATGTTGGATGTTTTATCCTGGGAATACTTGCAGTTGTTTTCAATTAGGTTTCTTAAGGCGAGACTAAGTAGATAGCGGTTGGCGTTTGTGCAAAGTTGCGATTCATCGCTAGGTTCGTTAGCAAAGGAAATGTTGATGCTATATTCCGGCTTGGCCCGCAGCAATTCGTCACGCACATCCATCAGCAATTCGTCGATACGGATGGATTCCATCTTGATTTGGGAAGCGTTGTATTCAGCGCGGGCCATATTTAAAAGCCCGATGATAGTGTCTGACATTCTGTGGGAATCGGCTAAAGCACGCTCCAGTCGGGCTTGATAATCGGCGGGAGTGCGTTCCTTTTGCAAGGCAAGCCCCAGTTCCCCCATGATGGCGGCCAACGGTGTGCGGAGCTCATGGGAAACATTACTCACGAACATCTTCTGTGAATTGAGAGCTCGTTCGATGGGACGGATAGTGACATTAGCCAGCAAGTATCCGATGGCGAACATGAACAATATGGATACCACGAATATGGAAATCAAGGTGTTCCGTAGAGCACGCATATTTTCTTGACCGTAGCCGTCAAAGGCCGCTGCGGTTACCACAAATCTATCCTTATATAAGATTCCCACAGCCTGATATCCGCCGGCAACATCAATATCCATTTCGCCGCGGCGCTTGATTTCGTCAATAATTTCTCTGGACTCCTTGACGATGTCGTGCTGGGCCGCATCGTGATAGAGCATTTCAAAATCTGTGGTATATACAGCAACTTCCACCTCATTAATGAACTGGCTGTTGTTCAGGTAGATATGCTGCATGGTTTCGGCATCCACGCGGTTTTCAAGAAACAGGTTTGCCTTGGTAATGGCCTCGGAACGCAGCGTGTTGCGGAATGCGTTGTGGCGGGAATGCTCGCTCACAAAATAGATGACGATAAGGCTCGTGATAAGAACCACAGACATGAACAAGGAGTACTTTAGTGTCAGTAAGAAACGCTTATTGTTCATGGCTTAAGAAAAATCCGAAACCCGGTTTAGTGTGAATCAGTTTTGTGTTGAAATCGTGATCGATTTTTCGGCGTAGATAGTTGATATAAACGTCAATAAAATTTGTGCCGGTATCAAAATCAATGTTCCAGACTTTCTGCTGGATTTCGGAACGGCTCACAACGCGTTCCGCATTTTCCATCAGGAAACGTAAAAGCGAAAATTCCCGAGGAGTCAGTTTTATCAAGTTCTCGCCCCTAAAGCATTCCTGTTTGTCCAGGTTTAATTTCAAATCACCGTACTGTAAAATGTTGACGGCTTCATTTGTGGATTGAACGTTTGTTCCCCGCCTTTTTAGAAGAACTCCAATTCTTGCCAGCAATTCCCTGAAATCAAAGGGCTTTGTCATGTAATCATCGGCACCGGCGTCAAAACCTTCCAGTTTGTCATCTGTGGTGCCCAGGGCGGTAAGCATTAGAATTGCAACTTCGGGCTGTACGCCCCGGATTTTTTTGCAAAGTTCAAGACCGCTTATTCCCGGCAGAATAATGTCGCTGACCACAAGATCTACGTTCCCGTTCTGGATGAGCCTTAAGGCCATTTCTCCGTCAAAGGCAAGCAGAGTGCTGTATCCGGCTTCTTCGATGCCGGAACGCAACAGGTTTGCTAACCGTAAATCGTCTTCAACTATTAAAATAGACTGCATGGGAACTACCGCGTAAAATATAGGACATTTCCCTTTGAATCGCGATTTGTGCGGAATTAGAAATTCATTAGAAAAATACTGTGGGCGTTGCCCTGGCGGTCCGACCCCATACGGGCTGCGGCCTAACGCGAATTACTAAAACAATTCATCCATATATTTTGACATATACTGATACACCCACATTTGAGCTTCAAGTGCACCAATTTTTTCAGCAGTCTCGCGAACAACACCTACAATATGCCCCGCATTTAATTCCATATTTTTTGATAAAGCTATGTCTATAAGAGAGTCTATTGAAACAACCCCGACATACATTCCTTTTTTCTCATAATCTTCGCGAGCTTTGTCAAAGTAAGTTGAAGGTTGTGAAGCGAAAGTAGATTGCCGTCCTGCAACAAAGATCAGTGATTTTGCTCCAGCTTTATGTGCTGTACTGGCTGCTCTATCAACATCTGAATCAGAAAACGGCTTGTCTTTTAGCTCCGTTCCAATAAAAGGTAAATCATTGCAAATAACATCCAAATCACTAAACTGACGTTTTGAGGTTCCTGACTGATTTACAGGGTGAGGCTCGATGCGAAATTCGTCACCAATATACAGTAGATGATAAAGTGCCGTTGCGGTTAAAACAAGCGAAGCTCCACCAAAACCTTGATTAAGAAGATCATTCAGAAAATGTCGAATCTGAAATACGCTCAGTTTATTTGATGCTTGCTCCAAAATTACTTGTTGAGCATCTAAAACAACTTTCTTATCTATCAATGCTGAGATGATGTAGTCTATACAATTGCAAGCGGTATCCTCGCTTTCAACTCTAACCAAGTTATCGCATAACAAGTGAAGAACTTCCATCGGTTTCCCCTTAGCGGCAGCATTTGATTTATCTAAACGTAAATATCTACCCGGCTTATTCACTAAAGGGTCGTTATTCGCTCCATCCAGAACATTTCCTAAAATCGTTTTTTGAAATGGATAGACCACTTTTGAGGCAAGGGATCTTGCATCAAAGGCTCCATTAGAGGAATCTCCTGCTTGCAACGATAAAATATCAATCCTTGAATCAATGGCTTTTGCCAGCAAGTTCGTTAACAAAATGTAACGATAAGTCAAGCAATTATCACTATTCAAAACAAAATCTATCGCGTCCTTAATCAAGCATGTTCTTACAGGAGAATTCAAACATCTTTTATAGGATTCGTGAAGTAAACGCGTCGCAGCCGATTTATCAATATCTATGGCCATGATTACCATCCCCAAAAGGCGTCTCGTACAGATTTTGCAACAGCTTCTGCAAAAAGGCAGGGAACCGCATTTCCTATTTGCTTATACTGTTTTGTTTTTGTTCCGCAAAATTTATAGCCAACAGGAAAGGTCTGAATTGCAGCGCATTCTTTTACCGTCAACCGACGAATTGTTGTTGGAATTTTTGATGACAATGGAGATACGGAACCATCAACCAATCCCGCATGATAATTAGCAAACCAGTTAGAGCGTTTTGAATCATGCAAAGCAAGTTCATCAACAATCGGAGTTTTATTTCCGCCCATAGAAGCCGGCAATGTAGGTGCAATATCATCAAGATCTATTGGGCGACCGGCGCCATTGACCAACATCCCTGCATATGGTGAACGCCGCATAACAGGATGTTTTGCCAAAGATATGTTTGCGGTACAGGTTTGGGGATTTTCTTTACTGCCGTATAAACCTGCCGATAAAATTACGGTTCGTGCAGATTTAGGTTTCTTTTTATGTGCTTCTAATTTTTCATAGAAACAATTAACATTGCCGATATTTTTTTTGACCCCAATGAAAATTACACGATCCCTTTTTTCTGGAACTCCATAATCCGATGTATGATGAACTTTAAAGGAAACGTCGTACCCAAGTTTTTCACCTCGCTCAACAATGCCTTTACGAACTTTTGCCCATTTATCCAAAATGCCCAAAGCGGCGACATTCTCCATAACAAAAACTTTCGGATGAGTTTTCTCAACAGCATCCAGAAAATACCAAACCATTTTAGAGCGTTCGTCGTTTGGGTCCATTTTTCCGGCAACAGAAAATCCTTGACAGGGAGGACCTCCAAAAAGGACATCGACGCCTTTAAATTTGGAAAGATCTGCGATATAATTTTTTACATCACCTTCAACCATAACATGAGAATGTGTAGGGCGATTTATACGCCATGCCTCTGCTGCATCGTGATCGAACTCATTTGCAAAAACAGAATTAAAGCCCGCTAATTCAAAACCGACATCCAATCCGCCTGCACCAGAAAACAAGCTAATGGCGGTCAATATATGTTTATGGTCGCTCTTTTTTTTCATATATATAAATATACATAAATCTAAACGCCAAAAAATGTCATTCAAAATGCATTAATGTCGCTAATACGATAAAAATATGAGATTGTGAAAAAAGTTCATCTTCTTCACTTGTTTCGCCGGGGGGAACGGCCTTATACTGCTCCCAATTTCAATTAGAATTTCATTAGAAAACTCTTAGAAAAATTTCTAATAAAAACCTAATTGTTCTATAAGGGGATTTTCGTGGAAGTGTCTCTATCTTTGCCGTGTCCAAAAACAAATTCAAAAAAGGTAGGACACGATGAAGAAACTTTTCAGATTTCGCAAGTCGCCTGCAAAGAGGGCTGTGTACAATAGCGAATATGCCCGCTATGTTTCCCACATTTCCTTGGAACAGGTCTATGATAAGTTGAAGGCTTCGAAGCAGGGGCTTTCCGAAGAAGTGGTGGCTCACCGTCAAAAGAAGTACGGCAAGAATGTCATTGAGCATGAAAAGCGTACGAATCCGACGAAACTGTTCATTTCTGCGTTCATTAATCCGTTCATCGGGATTTTGACTGTTCTGGTGATTATTTCCTTTGTTCTTGACGTGATGATGGCTGAGGCGGGAGAACAGGACTGGACAACGATCATCATCATTACCACGATGGTGGTGTTCTCTGCCATCTTGCGCTTTGTGCAGGAACTGAAGGCTGGCCGCAGTAGCGATGCGCTTTTGAAGATGGTAACCAACACCTGTTATGCGGAGCGCCCGGGTGGTGGCGAAATTCCTGTGGAGGAATTGGTGCCCGGTGACCTGATTTGGCTTTCTGCAGGCGATATGATTCCTGCGGACTTGCGCATTGTTGGTGCCAAGGACTTTTTTGTGAGCCAGTCCAGCTTGACCGGCGAAAGTGATAGTATCGAGAAGGTGCCTGACTTACGCATCCATACGGATAACGAGGAAGGCAACGGCTCTGTAATCGACTTGAACAACCTTGCCTTTATGGGTTCCAATGTGGTGAGCGGTACTGCTATCGGTATTGTGTTCGCTACGGGAAATTCCACATACCTGGGGACCATTGCAAAGTCCATTGCGGGTCATCGCGCTGAAACTGCCTTTGATAAGGGTATTTCGAAGGTCTCGCTTTTGCTGATCCGCTTTATGCTGGTGATGGTTCCTTTTGTATTCCTCGTGAACGGGATTACAAAGGGCGACTGGTTTGAGGCGTTTATTTTTGCAGTTTCCATTGCGGTGGGCCTGACTCCCGAAATGCTGCCCATGATTGTGACGGCGAACCTGGCCAAGGGTGCTGTTCGCATGTCCAAGAAGAAGGTGATTGTAAAGGACTTGAATGCTATCCAGAATTTCGGTGCAATGAATATTCTGTGCACCGACAAGACGGGAACTTTGACCCGCGACAAGGTGGAGCTGGTCCGTTATATCAATGCCGATGGCAAGGAAGACAAGGCCCGCCGCATTTTGCGTCACGCCTTCTTTAACAGCTATTTTTCAACGGGTATTAAGAACCTGATGGATAAGGCCATTGTGGAGCATGTTAACGAGCTGGGTAAGCCTTTGGATGTTCTTGTGGAAGATTACCAGAAGGTAGATGAAATTCCTTTTGACTTTACTCGCCGCAGGATGTCTGTGGTGGTGGAAGATAAGCAGGGCAAGCGCCAGATTATTACCAAGGGCGCTGTTGAAGAAATGATCAGCATTTGCTCCCACTGCGAACTGGACGGTCAGATTATTCCCATGACGGGTAACATGCATACCATGGCCATGAACATTGTTCATGAAATGAACCATAATGGAATGCGTGTGCTTGCCGTGGCACAGAAGTCCTTTGTTGAAAAGGCCGGCGAATTCTCCGTGGACGATGAACAGGAAATGGTGCTTATCGGGTACCTGGCTTTCCTGGATCCTCCCAAGGAATCTGCAGCCGCAGCCATTGAACAGTTGAACCAGTGTGGCGTGGAAGTGAAGGTGCTGAGCGGCGACAATGATGCGGTTGTGCGTACCATTGCAAAGCGGGTCGGCCTGAAGACTCCTGGTGGAAACGGTCGCGAGGAACTGCGTTGCATTACGGGGCCTGAATTTGAAAAGATGACAGATGAAGAAAAGGTTCTCGCCGTCAACTACAATCAGGTTTTTGCAAAGCTCACGCCTCACCAGAAAACGGAAATTATAAAGCTATTGCAAGACGCAGACAACACCGTGGGCTTCCTAGGTGATGGCATCAACGATGCCGCAGCACTACGCCAGTCTGATATCGGTATTTCTGTGGATTCCGCAGTGGATATTGCCAAGGAAAGTGCGGACATCATCTTGCTGGAAAAGGACCTGATGGTTCTTGAACAGGGTGTGCTTTCTGGCCGCGAAACTTTTGGCAATATCGTGAAGTACATCAAGATGACAGCTTCCTCGAATTTTGGGAACATGTTCTCGGTGTTGGCGGCCTCTGCGTTCTTGCCGTTCTTGCCCATGCTTTCCATTCATCTGATTGTGCAGAACTTGCTTTATGATATTTCCCAGACGGCAATTCCCTTTGACAGCATGGATAAGGAATTTTTGATGAAGCCCCGCAAATGGGATAGTTCAGATCTCTCCAGATTCATGATTTTCATTGGCCCCATTTCCAGTATTTTTGATATTGCGACTTATCTTTTGATGTGGTATGTTTTTGGCTGTCAGTCTCCCGAAGCCCAGACTCTTTTCCAGAGCGGATGGTTTATCGAAGGATTGCTCTCCCAGACTCTCATTGTCCACATGATTCGTACCCGCCGCATCCCGTTCTTCCAGAGCACTGCCGCAAAGCCTCTGATGATCATGACCATGGTCATTATGGCCATAGGCGTAGCCATTCCCTTCAGCCCCTTCGGCGCATACATCGGCCTTGTCCCGCTGCCCCTTAGCTATTTCCCCTGGCTCTTCGGCATTCTGGGCTGCTATTGTGTGCTGACCCAGCTGATAAAGACTTGGTACATCCGCCGTTTCGGCAAGTGGCTGTAAGCTGGAATGTTGAAAACGTAAAGCATAAATCGCGCGTAACGGCGCGAGAAATGTTGCGAGTAACGTCGCAAGTGATGTCGCAAAAAGGGAAGAACGGCAGAAATGTCGTTCTCCTCTTGTTTTTTGGAATGAATGTTCGTATATTTACGAACGGAGGTGAATATGGCAGAAAAAAAGTATTGTGAAGAAACCGAAAAACTGGCGAGAATTGCCAAGGCTCTTGCTCACCCCGCAAGGATTGCCATTGTGCAATTCCTGGCGAAGCAGGATACCTGCTACTTTGGGGATATTCACGAAGAACTGCCTATTGCCAAGGCGACTGTCAGCCAGCATTTGAAGGAACTGAAGGACGCGGGCTTGATCCAGGGCGAGATTGAAGCGCCGAAGGTTAAGTACTGCATTGATCGTGAAAACTGGAAGTTGGCAAAGGCGCTTTTCAAGGATTTCTTCAATATGGAACTTTGTAAAAAGAAATCCTGTTGTAAGTAGTCAAAATCCCTGCAAGGCAGGGATAAATTTTTAACCTTATTGTTCGTAGTTCTACGAATAACGAACATAAAAAGCGGAATAATTCGCAAAGGAAACAAAATGAAAAACATCAAGATTCTTGTCAGTGAATGCAAATGCAACCAGTCCTTCGCCGATTCCGTAGAGCGAATCGTCAAGGAAATGGAAATCGAGGCGACCGTTACTCGTATTGACGATATCGTTCAGATGATTCCCTACAATGTAATGTCTCTCCCTGCCTTGGTGGTGGATGAAAAAGTGGTGGCCAAGGGTAAAATCAACGATGACGAAATCCGCAAGGTGCTGAGTAAATAATCAAAGGTTTATATGATCCAGCAGTTTGCAGATTGGCTTATCTATGGCTTGTGTGGCCTGGATGCAGCTTCCCGTTTAGGGGCCGCGCTTGACTTTTTTGTGTACGATTCCATAAAGATTGTGCTGTTGCTTTTTGCCATCAGTTTCTTGATGGGAATTGTGAACGCCTATTTTCCGGTGGAGCGACTTCGCAATTTCTTGACGACTCATAAGCTGTTTGGTTTGCAGTATTTGCTGGCTGCACTTTTCGGGGCGGTAACTCCTTTTTGTTCCTGTTCCAGCATTCCGCTGTTTATCGGCTTTGTGAAAGGCGGAATACCACTGGGGGTGACATTTGCATTCCTGATCACTTCGCCTTTGGTCAATGAAGTTGCTGTGGCCATGCTTGCTGCAACATTCGGCTGGAAGGTGACTGTGATTTATGTGACCAGCGGAATTTTGATGGGGGCGGTTTTAGGAGCAATCCTTGGCAAATTTAAATTGGAGCGGTTGTTGAGCCCGTGGGTACGGCAGATTCAGGAAATGTCCGCTCAAATGGCTGCGGGTACCGACGCAAACCTGGGCGACGGCGAACCTAGCGAAGCCCCGCGTCCCACCATCTTCCAGCGCCTCCCAAGCATCGCACATGGATCCTTGAACATTGTCCGCGGCGTAATCCTCTATGTAATTATCGGTATCGGCATTGGTGCGGCCATGCATGGCTACGTGCCTACAGGATTTTTTGAGAATTTTCTTTCTTCGGAGCATTGGTACGCCGTTCCTCTGGCTGTGATTTTGGCGGTGCCCATGTATTCCAATGCGGCCGGCGTTGTGCCCATTATCGAGGTGCTGGTGGCCAAGGGCGTTGCCATTGGAACAGCCCTCTCCTTCATGATGGCGGTGGTGGGGCTTTCTCTACCTGAGGCCATGATGCTAAAGAAAGTCATGTCCCTAAAGCTTCTGCTGATTTTCTTCGGAACAGTTGCCCTGAGCATCATTGTGCTTGGACTGTTGTTTAATGGGGTTGGAGTATAAGCGGCAATTTTTTTTGCGTCTTACCCCTTGACCTTGAGTTAACTCTAGGTGTTATATTGGAGGGTATGAAAAAGCTTTTACTGAAAATCCTGCCAATCTTTATTCTTGCAAATATGACTTACGCTCAGAAGCCCATCGATACCCATTCCCCAGTGGAGTCTTGAAAAGCATATCAAGTTTATGGATGCCGCCGGCATACAGACTTCCGTTTTAACATTGCCTGCGCCGCAACCTTGGTTTGGTGACAGCGTTGAAAGCGCTCAGCTGATCCGCAAAATAAATGAGGAAATGGCTGAAGTGAAGGCTATACATAAAGGCCGATTCCTTTTCTGTGCCACCTTGCCATTGCCTGATGTCGATGCAGCTATTCGCGAAGCCATTTATGCTCTTGACACCTTGCACGCCGATGGTGTTAAGCTAGCCTCTAATAGCCGCGGGCTTTATTTGGGAGATCCCGCGCTTGACCCACTTATGAAGGTGCTGAATGAACGTGGGGCGGTTATCATTACCCACCCTCACAAGCCTTCTGCCGTAAATAAGGAATTGACTTCTGTTGTGCCGCTGGCTTCCTACGAATATCTGGCGGAAACCTCTCGGGCGGTGTTGAATATGGTGGGCCACAACATTACGGTTCGGTTCCCGAAGTTGAAAATCGTGGTGCCCCACTGCGGTTCTTTCTTGCCGCTGGCCGTGCCTCGCATGCAAAGCCTGATGCCCGTCATGAATAACGTTGGGTATTTGAAGGGCGTTGATATTGCCAAGAATTTGGAAGCTTTCTACTACGATTTGGCAGGGGCTGCAACTCCAGAAACCATTCGTGAACTTTTGACAATTACCACCCCCGACCATCTGCTTTATGGAACGGATTATCCCTACGTCGCAGAACCGGTTCTGATAAAGAACTTGTCTATTCTAAAGAAAAACCTGCAAGAAATTGTTCCTCAAAATGTAGAACAGGTCCTGTACAAAAATGCTCAGAGTTTGTTTGGGGAGTAAATCTCAATAACGTTATATTGTCTTAATCACTTTCGCAGGAACGCCGCCTACCACGGTTTTGGGGGCGACGTTTTTGTTTACTACGGCGCCTGCCGCAACAATGGCTCCGTCACCGATGGTAACGCCCGGGAGAATGGTTGCGTTGGAACCGATCCACACGTTTTTACCGATGTGGATGGGTTTGGGGTACATATCTCCGCGATGTTCCGGTTCGGGGGCGTGATTCAATGTGGCGAGAACGACGTTGTGACCGATGAGGGCACCGTCGTCGATGGTGATGCCACCTTGATCCTGGAATTTGCAGCCGGCGTTAATGAATACCCGTTTGCCGATTTTGATGTTTCTGCCGCAGTCCGTATTGAAGGGCGGGAACAGCCCGAAAGATTCATCGACAGGCTCGCCGATCAGCTCCGAAAACAGCTTGCGGATTTCGGCAGGCTCGTGATAGCCTGTGTTAATTTCCGCAGTGATTTTCAAGGCCCGCTGGGACATTTCGTGCATAAGCAAATGGGTTTCACTTCCTGCGATGATTCGCGCGCCGGAGACCATGACCTTCTTGAATTCTTCCAGAGTCATTAGACCTTAGATCCCTTCTTGTAGGCTTCGGCGAGAGCGACCTTGTTGCTTGCGGTTTCCTTGGGTTCGGAGGCGCTGGCGAAAACAGTTCCCTTCAGCTTGACGTTGTCGAAACAGGCAATCCAGCCTTTGATTCCGTTTATAGCGTTCTTTGGGGTGGTCTTTTCATTTTCGGCGGCGGTAGCCAGCAAGTAGATTTCGCGGAACTTGTATTCGCTAATGTAAAGGGAATTAGCGCGGTCCAGCATGGTCTTCAGCTGGCCGCACATTTCGTAGTAATAGATGGGCGTTGCGAAGACGATGACTTCGGCGTTCTTCATCTTTTCGGTGATTTCGTTGGCGTCGTCCTTGATGACGCACTTGCCCTTCTTTTGGCAGGCGAGGCAACCGCGACAGAATGCGATATTCTTGCCTTGCAGGGAAATGTATTCCACATCGTTACCGGCGTCCTTTGCGCCCTTGGCGAACTCTTTTGCAAGAATGTCGGAGTTGCTTCCCTTGCGGAGGCTAGAAGAAATAACAAGAACTTTTTTCATTTGCGTGTCTCCATAAAAAATGCTGAGCGAATTAAAGACTTTGGATTGTGATTTTCTTGGCGCCGGATTTCAGGGCGTCCTTTAAGCTGTCTGGATTTTCAAAAATTCCGATGTCGCTGTAGTTGTAGCCTGGATTGCTGAAGGTCTCGTAGAAAAAGACGAGGCAGTCGGAACCATAAACCTTGATGTCGCCTTTCTTGATGGTGTCGGGAACGAAGCTTGTTGTCTTGAAACCGGAATCCAAATAGACATAGTATTCGTTGCCGTGAAGTTCCGTCATGGAAATTGTTAGGGGAAGTTTTTCCTTGAAACTTTGCGCGGTGGCGTTGTCTGCTAGGGTGGCAATGAATTCTTGAGAGCCGATGGTGATTTTGATTTTGTTCATTTCAATTTTTACCGTCGAAGAACTGCTGGCTTGAACGGATTGTGCGTTGGACGAACTGGTTTTAGCAGCGATTTCATTTGAACCTTGTTCCGCGTTTGACCCGGAATCGGCGCAGGCATACAAAGGCAGAAGCAATAGGCCTGCAAAAATAAAATTCAACAAATTTTTCATGTCACAAATATAGCGTTGTTTTGTTGAAATAGCAAATACTTTGATTTTATATACTGTTATGCCTAAAAAGCATAGCAAAGTATAAAAATTAAGTATTTGCTTATTGTGATTTTCAGTTCTAAATTGTACCTTGCAAAAACATCTTCATAGGATTGAAAATGAATTTCAAGAAATCTTCCTTTGGTAAAATTGTTACCGCTGCCGCAGTAATCTCTGTGGCAACCGCTTTCACCGCCTGTTGCGACAAGAGTGACGCAACTCAGACTGCAAAGGCTGCAAACGCAACTATCAACTACTCCGCAAACGAGACCGCTATGGCACAGAACGAAAAATTGGAACTGACTCAAGAATGGGACAAGGTTTTCCCCAAGAGCGAAAAGGTGGATCACAAGAAGGTGACCTTCACCAATAACTTCGGCATCACCTTGGCTGCCGATATGTACATCCCGAAGGATGCAAGCCTTGCTGTAAATGGTAAGTTCCCGGCCATCGCTGTTTCTGGCCCCTTCGGCGCCGTGAAGGAACAGTCCAGCGGTCTCTACGCACAGACCATGGCAGAAAAGGGTTACTTGACCATCGCATTTGACCCCAGCTTTACTGGCGAAAGCAGCGGCATGCCCCGCCGCGTGGCTTCTCCGGATATCAACACCGAAGATTTCATGGCCGCTGTAGATTTTCTCGGTGCTCAGGAAAATGTGGATGCTGAACGCATCGGCATTATCGGTATTTGCGGTTGGGGTGGTATCGCCCTGAACGCCGCTGCCGCGGACACCCGCATCAAGGCAACTGTGGCAAGCACCATGTACGACATGACCCGCGTGGGTGGCAACGGTTACTTCGATTCTGCTGACAATGAAGAAGCCCGTTACGAAGGCCGCAAGGCTCTCGCAGCCCAGCGCGTAAAGGATCGCGCCGCAGGTTCCTATCTTCGTGCCGGTGGCGTTGTGGACCCGCTTCCGGATGATGCGCCCTACTTCGTGAAGGATTACTACGCTTATTACAAGACTCCTCGTGGTTACCACAAGCGTTCTGGAAACTCCAACGATGGTTGGAATGCAACAGGCACCCAGGCTTATGCCAACGCCCGATTCCTCCGTTACACCAACGAAATTCGCTCCGCAGTTCTCGTGATGCACGGCGACAAGGCTCATTCCTTCTACTTCGGCAAGGATGCTTACAAGTACATGGTTGAAGGCAATCCCGCTGCAGGCATCAAGGCAAATCCGAATCCTTCCAACAAGGAACTTTTGGTGATTCCTGGCGCATCTCACGTGGATCTTTACGACAACATGGAAAAGATTCCTTTCGCAAAGCTTGACGAATTCTTCAAGACTAACTTGAAGTAATTAGCGGGTTGCTGCGAAAATGCATTCTGAAAGAAGGTGGTTCGCTACCTTCTTTTTTTATAAAAAATGATTTGACATTGAGTTAACTCTAGGTGTTAAATTATGAATATGAAAAACCTCCTTTCAAGTTTTCTTGTGGCGTCGGTGACGTTTTTGCTGGGTTGCTCCAGCGAAAGTGTTGCTGCAAAAACTGCGGAAAATGAAACTCAGGTCAGCGGAGGTGAATCTGTGACCGTTGCAAATACAATCAAGTTGAATAGTGGCTACTCTATGCCGGTTCTTGGTCTTGGAACCTGGACTATGAGCAATTCCTTTGCATCGGATGCTGTTTATGAAGCAATCAAGATGGGCTATCGTCTTTTTGATACGGCGGAATATTACGGCAACGAGAAGGGCGTTGGGGAAGGTGTTCGCCGTGCTATTAAGGATGGCCTTGTAAAGCGCGAAGATGTTTTCGTGACTACCAAGGTGATGCCTGGCTATTACCGCAATCCGGAAAAGGCTATTGACGAATCCAATGAAACATTGGGCCTGGGTTACATCGACTTGATGCTAGTGCATCAGTCGGGGCCCAATGACGACGGCGTCTATAAGGCTTTGGAACACGGCGTTGCCGCAGGGAAAATTCGATCCATTGGAATTTCCAATTACTATACGGCGGAAGAATTTGAGCGTGTGACCGCAGGTGCAAAAATCAAGCCCGCTGTTGTGCAGAACGAAAATCATCCGCTGTACCAGAATACGGAATTCCAGAAATATGTAGCCAAGTACGGTACCGTTGTGGAATCCTACTATCCACT
Organism: Fibrobacter sp.; assembly: GCA_024399065.1. Lineage (NCBI taxonomy): Bacteria > Pseudomonadati > Fibrobacterota > Fibrobacteria > Fibrobacterales > Fibrobacteraceae > Fibrobacter > Fibrobacter sp. The sequence goes on from JAKSIB010000001.1 coordinate 129,330, forward strand.
CGGCGGTCGCGGGAATACCCAGAAAATTCTTGGCAATTCTACGCTGAAAGAAATCGCAAAAGCACACGGAAAGACCGCGGCTCAGGTGGATTTGCGCTGGCATATTCAGGCTGGCTACATCACCATTCCGGGAATCGATTCCTTGAAATATCTGGAAGAGAATTTCAACCTTTTTGACTTTGAATTGACTACTGAAGAAATGAAGAAGATTGGCGGAATGGATACGGGTCGCCGATTTGAAAACTGGTGATCTTGTTATTTATTCCAGTTCCTGCTTCAACATTTCTAGGAAGAGCGCTGCCGGCTTACTGAAGGCAGCGTTCTTTTTATAGAGGGTAAATGCGACATGAAAAGCCTAGAGTAATTACGAAGTCGTAAGTTGACCCATAGAAATCTCGAAATGCAAATGGAGTTGATTGCTTTGGGCTGATTCATCCAAAAGTGGCGTAAAGTGGATAATTTATTTTCAATAACCAATCAGTAAGTGGGTGATAGTGGACATTTTCCTGATTCAGTGGAAAAATGTGGGGATTTTTAAGGATAATCAGAATACAAAAACGCCACCCTTATGGGTGGCGATTATCTTATTTTAATTTATTGACGTAGTATTCTCGCTTGTCCAGCGTCACCTGCTCCCACCTTTCATCAATGGTGAACTTCATTTCCAGGAGATTGGCAGAACATCCCATCGCCCTGATAAGCAGGGCCTCCACATCCTTGATGGATTCATTTGTATCGCCCTGCTTGACTTTTGCGATATTGGTCTGCACATTGATAATACCCTCCTTGTTCGCTTTTGTGGAACAGACCTTCTTGAAACCGAACCAGGAAAAACGATCCCAGTTGTCCTTGTGTTCGTCGTAGGTGTGTTCCTTGAGCCTTTTACCTAGTCCGCGAAATTCGCTTTCGGCATTGGCGAGTCCTACGTAGTACGGGCCATAAGGTCCATAGAGAATGTAGATACCCTGCTGAAATTGAAAGTCGGCAACTTTGAGCGTATTCCTTGTTGCGCCTCGTCTTCCGAGAAGCTCGAACTTGTTGCCTGTACCAGGTGTCCAGACGACTTCGTCTCTGCGCCAGAAAAGTCCGTAGTTCAGTATTTCCATAAGGATACTCCTGTTTAAGTTGAATGTTCTAAAATCCCATTTTCCGATTTGCAGTAGAACCCGGTTTTTGCGCCACTTCCTCTAGCAAAGCTGCGGCTACACGGTCAGATGTCAATGTCGTAGGATCCATGTATTTCAAGGTTCCGTAGACGGCGTTGAAATCACCAGGGGCGAGCATGGTTTGTTCCTGAATTCGTCTAGGGCATTCCAGGTTCGGGAAGAAGCAGTTCCATACTTCAGCGATTCCTTTCGGCTTCATGTAGTTGAATTTCAACTTCATGGCAAAACGGCGGCGGCAGGCATTATCCAGCACATCATTAAAGTTGGTGGCGGCGATAAAAACTCCCTTGAAATTTTCCATCTGAGTCAAGAGTTCGTTCACCCTTGACACTTCAAAGGATTGCAGAGCGCTTTCACGATTTCTCAGCAGGCTGTCTGCTTCGTCTAAGAAAAGAACAGCCTTCTTTTGTTCCGCCTCGCGGAACATTTTGCGGATATTTTTCTCAGTTTCCCCAACAAACATGCTTTCCAAATCACTGACTCTCTTGACGAGAAGTTTACGGTTCAGCTCCCTGGCGATGTACTTGGCGTATTCCGTCTTGCCGGTACCCGGCGGACCATAGAACAACATGTTCAAGGATTCTGCAGAATCACATTCCTTGAGCGTCGTCCATTTCACATCAAAGGCACGAATCACTTTCCAGATCTCATCTTGATTTCCGTCAATGTTCAGAACGTCCTTGGAATATCTGGGCGCATGGCTTGCGGAGTCTCGCTTTCCGTATTCCAACGGAATGCCGATAAGATTTGCCTGAGCCGTGGCCATCTGGCGAATAATCTCTGTTGCATTCAGCTCGGAACCCGATTTTCGAAGTTCCTTCGCAAAGCAAATTGCCTGAGTAACACCGCCCGCAGTAATTGGAATTTCCTTGGAAATACTGACCATTTCCTCGTGGCTCAAAAGCTCTTGAGCGTCATGCTTTTTGATTACGGATTCCCAGATTTCAACACGCCGTTCAGCATCCAGTCTTTCAAAACAAATGGAGAAATCAAATCGTCTAAGGGTACTGTCTTCGATACCTCTTATTTCATTGCTGATCCAAATAACCGGAACCTTGATCTGCTCAAGAAAGAAATTCAGCGCACCCTTCTCGCAAAAGTTCAAGATGTAATCGGCTTCATCTACCAAGAGGATTACCTTATCGTTCCGAAACTTGTACGCGGCAAACAGGACGCTTTCCATTCGTTCAAAAATACCCGAGTCGCTGTTGTTTCCACGATGAGAACCTCGCGTGCTAAAATTGGTGAGAATGAGAGGGCGATTCAGCTCGCGGGCAATAGACTTTGCCAGCTCAGTTTTGCCGGTTCCTTCCACACCGTACAGGAAAACGTTCATTCCCTCACCTGGCTTTGCATGCTTGAGCATTTCAAACATGATGTCGACTTCTTTGCGGTCTCTCTTCAGCTGAGCGTATTCAACACAGTCGCCCTTATAGACTCTGTAGTAACAATCCTCGATATTTTCCCCTTCGCGACCATCTAAAAAATTCTGAATCCTGCCACTCAACGTCAGATTGTCATAATGGTCATTGATCAGAATTTTCATGCGCATCATGGTGGACGTTGGGGCGATAGCCTGTTCCAATTCCTTGCCATATTCCGGGAAAAGCTTCTTGATAAAAATGAGAGACGTTTCTTGTTCGTTCTTGTCACAAGTTCCACGGATATCATTGAGAATGGACTTGTCTTTAGTCCAAAGGTAAAGAAGCAATTCTCCTTCCAAATCCGTCAGGTCAAAGGCCTTCTTGATTTTATTGAAACGCTTGACAAAAGGGTCTCTTGGAGCGACACCCTTTTGGACAATTTTCAGGTACAGTTCCACAATGGAATCGTATATGAACTTTTTGCGGGAGGCCCTCAAGTCTTCAAATACATTTTGACTGTAACGGCATAAGTCATCCATGTTCATGGAGACCAAGGCGTCCTTCAGTTCATCATAGTAGCGCGCGAAACTATCCCGTTCGTCTTTACTCAATTTTTTACGCTCTTGATCCACTTCTTTCAATATGAGGCGGGCGATGGATTTGGCGCCCTGATCCGGCAAAATTTCCAAGGGCTCGTGTATAGACATAGCAGGACCATACTTGAGCCGACGAGCCCAATATTCAAAGCCCTTCACCATGTAGAGGCTTCTGTAATCAGTACCTTTGAGACCACCCTTCCTGATGGTATCGGCAACCTGCTTGAAATATTCCTTCTTCATTTTGGACCTCTTTTTTGCCTATTTGAAATTTTTACTGGGAAAATTTCAATCCATTATCTATATTTTAGGTATTGCTTTACCTAATTTTAAATATAAGTAAATTTTCTGTCATAATCTGACATTATAAATCGTTTTTTAGAGAAAAAAGAGGCAAAAATGGGACAAAAGGACGTCAAAAAGTTGGTTCGCGACCTTCAGAATGCGGCAAAAAAGATTTCTTCCGGCAACGAGACCTATTTTGCGGCGGCATTCATGGCCTTTATGCTGCGTGAAAATCGCAACTACAACAGGTTCCTTTTGCCATACGACGCCTTTGAACCGCCCAAGGACGCCCCGCAGGATGTCGTTGCAGCAGCAAAGAACTTTAATATTGCCCCAGTCTGGCAGGAGTTCCAAGACTCGTTCTCGGAATACTTCTGCGAAGATTACGAGAACGCCATTCATTTCATTGGAGAAAATTACAGTAAATCAGTTTCTGCGCCAGCAACACCGAAATCTGTTTCGGATTTGGCGATTGCTTTGTTGGATGTAAAGTCTAATGATTGCGTCATTGATATCGGTAGCGGATGCGGCAATTTTCTTACCCAGGCAAGTGTGAAACGTGACGTTGAACTTTGCGGAATCGAAAAGGATTCCTACGCTCACCTCATTTCCCTTTTACGACTGTATGTTTCTGGCGTCAGAAATTTTGAGAAGATAATTTCAGACGATGCTTTCAAGTGGCACCTTCCGGGATTTGACAAAGGAGGCCGACTGGGCCGGGCGTATCGCGTCTATAAGAATCCACGCAAGATATTTGCCAACTATCCGTTTGCCGCCCGCGCAAAGGCTCTGGGTGATAACGCCACAAAATTCGCATGGGAACTGAAAAGGCAACTGGGACTTTCTCAGGACATTTATTCCGCGGATTGGATGTATAACGGCCTTGCCTGCATCATGATGGGGTTCCCAGGAATGGCCGTAACCGTGATGGGAGCAGGTAGTGCCTGGAAACAAAACGACGCTATCGTACGAGAGACTTTTGTAAAAAAGGACCTGATTGATGCTGTCATCGAACTGCCTCCCAAAATTTTACCAGGGACTGCCGCTGATTTGTGCATGATAGTATTCAAGCCCTGTTCCAAAGGAGTAAAGCTGATTGATGCCCGCAGCGAGGGAATTATCGGCCGTAGAGAAACTGTCCTTAATGAAGTGATGATCGACCGCATCATGGATCTTTACAAAAATACAGAACCCACTACTGCGGAGGATTTGAAGAAAGCAAATTATTGCCTGATTGCAAGCCGATTTGAGGCTGAAAAAAACGCCATCGGCACAAACGTCGAGAACATGCCCCCCAAAAAAGGCTATGCAACAAGAGTGCTGGGTAATTTCTGCCAACTGAAACGCGGCGCCATGATTTCATCAGAAGAATTGGACGAAGCCTTGTGCAAAAAAAGTGTAGGTTTCCGCTATATGGTTCCTAGCAACATTGTCAATGGCGAAGTCGCGCAGAACTTGCCCTTCATTGACCCGTACCTTCTGAAACGGAGAGTCAATTTAAACCTGTACTGTGCAAAGCCTCAAAACATCGTGATGACAAAGAATGGGTTCCCTTGCCGATTGGCTGTAATCCCTAATGATTCTCAGGATACCGCACCAGATCGGATTCTTGTGAACAACAACCTCTTCATTATCAATGTGGACGGAACCGTTGCGGATTCGGAATATGTGAAGCTATTCTTGGAAAGTTCTCGCGGCCAGTCACTCATCAAGAACAGTATGGTGGGTGGCAATGTGCAGACCATCGACCAAAAGGCATTCCTGAATATTGTGATTCCGTTACCCTCGCTGGACAAGCAAAAAGCATTCGTCAAAAAACACAACGCCACTCAAGCCCAAGTCAAGAAAATCCGCCAGCAACTAGAAGAGGCCTTGAGTAAGGCCTCTGTGGAGTTGGATGAGGAGATGGGGTGAGAGGGAGAATAAAAAAAAGAATTTGTTTACGCACAATTGCTTGAATTGATTTAAATTGGAAAAGTAAAGTTAAAAAACAGAAGAATCCTATTGAAGGGAGTGAACAAAGATGAAATTCTTATCTACGGGCAAATGCTTTAAGGACAATAAAAAGCCTACTAAGGTAGGATATTTGGGGAAAAGAACAATTGAAGCTTCTGGAAAACTTCAAAAACTCATAATAGTGTCCGCATATACAGATGCAGCTCTTATAAACAAAGCTATATCTTGGTTTGGCAAAGAGCGTGATTGTCGTGGTCGAGGGCATATTGCAATATATCTTGATGCTGACTCTAGTCGTTATTACTCTTCTTCAAAAGAAAAAACACGTCTTAATGAACTTGCAAGAATGATCAAACAAAGATTTGATAAGAATAGTGGAATTTACTTAGTAAATTGTTCGGCATTATTTCACTCTAAATTCATATTAAGCGAATCAACTACACATTGTCAAGTTGTTTTAGGATCTATCAATTTTACAAGCCGAGCTTTTGAAAAAAACGAGGAAATAGCATTATCTTATTGTTGGTCAAAAAAGCCAAGTCATCCTACTGAAGAAGCTTTGAAAAATAAATTGGAAAGTTATATAGGAGCGTTAGATTGTTCAAAGATCCCCAATAGCACTGAAAAAAAGAAGATTTTCTCAGTACGAAGTCAACTGTTAAACGGATCGTTGTATAACGAGTTAAAAGAACAAGCTTCGTTCAGATTTGATTTGCATCTGCCAGACGAGTATTTGAGTTACTTGAACGCGAAAAGAAAGAAAAATGATGACATTCCCCTTGACATAAAAACATCGGGTTCTGTATCACTGGAATATCTTCTTCAAATTGCAGGGATTGAAACGAAATTTTACGAAAAAAATGTTTCTCGTGGACGAAAAAATTGGAAAAATTACGCTATAGAAACCTGTTTTGGTTTTTGGGTGCCAAACGGATACAAATCCTCCGCTGTTGAAATTGATATTGGAAAATTCGCTAATCAAAAAAAGAATAAGCTAAATGATCTTTATTCTAAAGTCAATACTAATAAGGAAAAATTAGTTGATTCTTTCATGAATTTGATGGAAAAAATAAAGGAAGATAGAAAACAGTATTTTAAAAATTCGATTGGCATAAATGGAGAATACTCGCCACATAACGAAAATGACAACTGGATATACGACAGAGAACCAAGTACGTCCATTCAAAAAGATGTGAGTGATTGGATCAAAGGAATTACAAATAAGATAAATCCTAGTAATAAAAGATATAAGGATTATCAACAACGTTTGTGTCGAGGTGTTTCAGTAGTAAATGTTCCTGATGTATGGACGGAAGATCCCTTGTCTACAGAAGAATTTGAAAGCTCTCTTTACGATTCCATAAAATACTATTTATCTGTAAAAGACAAGGTTGTAAAAAAAATATGTTCAGTCATTGACGGCAAAATAAAAGAGACAATGCCTGACTATCTCGCCAGCAAACTGACTCAAACACAAATTCTTGAGGCTTTCAGTAATGCGAGTTTTTTGATAGAGGAAGAAAAAAAATAGAGCGCTCTTTTTACTTTTTGATGAACTGTTGAATAACTGATGTCAAAAACAAAAACGCAGCTCTAAAGGGCTGCGTTTTTGAGTTAGCGGATTATTTTTCCCTATCTTGCCACACATTTTTCCTATGATAGGACATGAATCGTTTCTGATTAGCGTTAAGCTTTTTTCTTAGTTTTAAATCTTTTGATAATCCAAGGATTTCCCAATCTTTTTTCTTCACCTTTTTAGAAATTTTGATTGTTCCGTTATCTTCAAAAGTTATTAATCCCTTATCAAAAAGAGCGTCAAAATTAGCCGTAAGAATCAATCCATTATCTGGAGAAATTCTGTCTTTAGCGGTATCGCATTTCTTCCATGGTTTTGCATGACTTGCAATTAAAACGCCCTTTGTTGTGCAACTAGAGACGGCACAAGCGTTATCCCATTTTTTCATTAAATCATCTTTGTATTTTCCATGACCAACTCGAGCATCAATAACAGCTTTTCGAGTCGTGTCATCCAAAATGGTCTCATCAAGAGACGGAAGGAATGTTTCAAAAAAATTCTTTATAGCACAAATTGCACCATCTTTTTTTATATCAAAATAGTACGAAAGGTATCCCCAATTATTTTTTCCAACACTCAGTTTCTTTATTTCTTCATTTTCCAAGCACAAGGCAACCCTTCGACAAACATTTCCGTTTTCATTTTCGGTTGTATATTCAGCAATCAAAGTATTGAAATTATCGATTTTGTATGTTTCAATTTCTGTGCTAAATAAACAAACGGGAATAGATCTATCTGTCGCATATCTCAAAAAATCTTCAGATTTCATTTTTTCAGTGAAGTCAACAGCAAAACAATATCTTATCCCGCCTTCTTCTTTTGGCTTGCAAGAGTCAACCCACAATTCCACGGGATATTCTTTTCCCTTTATTTTTATGCAGTCCAATTCAACAAACTGATACTTGTCGCCGTCTTCACCTTCGCCAAAAGAATTGAAAGGGTATTTTGTGCATCCAACTTCTAGTAATTCGTCCTCATACATTTTTACAAATTTTTTGAGCGCCTCGTTAAGTTCTTTTGCGGACATAATGATCTCCTTTATTTTCAATTAATATAAACTTTTTTCAAGAAAAGATTAAATGTCGTTGACCAGAAACACTTCAAAAGCTCTTGTTCAATGATATTTCGATGCTGTTTGATAACGTCTCGTAAAAGTTATAATAATGTCATCTTTTGACACTTTTCCCAATCTATATTTACCTGTGAGCCAGTCACGAAAAATGGGGGCGGCATGTCAAAATGTATTCTCAAGAGTATACGTCGAGAGGTTTCTGAATACGGGTTTGATCCAGAAGCTTTCAATGCCGAAATTTCGGTTCTTACGGAAAAGGGCAAAACCCTTTACTTTACAATTGTGGACTTGGATGACACTCCGAGAATCTACAGGACCACGAGAAGTATTTTTGAAAAAGTCTTGAATAGTGGCATGAAAAATTCGGATGAAGCAAGCCGTCTTTCCGAAGACGAACTGGAGGAAGCGGGCAGCAAATACTTTACCAAATTATTTGAAAAGCATGGTGTTTGTCGCGGAGATAGTTACGAAGTCTTTTATTGCGACGATGCCGTTGGCGGCGAATACCGCGAGGCCATCCGGGCGCTGATTTACCTGGTCTGTTGTTGCGACATGGAATTTGAGCATATTTCCAAAGAGTGGATTGACAAGACCATCGGCGATTTCGAAATCCCCATGTGCGATGTGGAACAGGCTTCTAACCTCGGCATTGAACTAGAAGAACTTTATGAAGACGACGATGAAGACGAATCAATTTAAACCGATAACTCGTAGGAGTCTTTATGAAAGTTGTTATCCTTACCTGGAATCCGGCGAATTCCGATTTCAAAATTGAAGATATTTGACCACGATTTGGACACTAGCAGCCTGGATCGTTTGAAAGAGGATTTGGAATGTCGCCTTGGCTACTCGTTGAAGTGGGACGAGAAAGTTCCACCAACGGATCCGCGTAAAGGGTTCTATTTAACTTATGAGCATGGTGGCATTTCCATTAACGATCATGGCGTTGCCGGCGTCACGCTAAATTACTATGAGATCAGCAAAGAGAGATGGGTCTTGCAATATCCGAATTATTTGAATTCTGCACTAAAATCCAAGAAAAAGAAGCAGTAAAAATTGCTTTTATCGGCTTTTTTTTTCATTTGATGGTAAATTTAGAGAGAGCAAATAAGTTACAGGAGATTTTATGAGTACTTATGTTTTGAGTTGGAACCCGAAAAAATCAAATTTCAGAGCAAACGACTTAAAAAAGGCGTTTAAAGAATACGGGGAATCAGATGAGTACGTCCTTAAGTGGGGAATCTCCAAAAACACCTCGTTTGAAAATGGGGATAGATTCTTTTTAGTACGCCAAGAGAATGGCAAAGCTGATGTTATAATGAGTGGCGAGGCTGCTTCCTGGGCTGACTACGACAATAACGATAAAAGGTTTATAGATTTACGGCCCGATTACATTGTCGATCCTAAAAAATCGATCCTTGAGAATTCCGAACTGAAAAAGAAACTTCCAAAAATCAAATGGGATGAGTTTCGTGATGAAATAGAATTGAGCGATTCTAATGCGGAGAAGTTGGAATGGCTTTGGGTCGAGACCCTGTATAAAGAAGCTCCTTCCGCAACTCAAAAAATTTACTATAAGAATTGTCCCGCTTTAATTGGATATAGCGTGCAAAAGGAAACCGGGACTGCCTGCGAAATTTGTCGTCAGGACATCAATGAGATCTTTGATACGAGTTTCATGGATAAAATTAATCTTAGTCCATTGGCATATGGTGTATATATGTTCCCGTCCGCTCGAACAGCCAAGTCGGCAAGGTCGTTATTCCATACGATATGTCCTAGTTGCAAGGCTGTTTATAACATGCTTTGCTTAGTAGAAAACAATAGCCAGCCTTTGGCCATTGAATGGCTGAGAACGATTTTGAAGAAAGCTCCTCTAAAAAAGGAATCTTCGCAGAGTAAATCTCGTTTACCCACGCAACAGGATATTGAGTTCCCTGAATAATGGGGTATTTTTCCCTTTCGCTTTGAACTATTAAGTATTTCTTAATGGTTGCCTCTGGTGGTAATTCTTCACCTTCGTATGTATTTTGTCATTGAAGATGACTATTAATTAACCTACTACAATTATTCATATTTGTAGTAGGTTTTTTGTACAACTAAGGAATTTGCGTTCTTTACCGAAAGAATTGCTTGCACAGAAATTATAAAGAATTGTCTGGCATCAAACTTACTTGAGGCTCAGGTGGTTTACCCTGATTCCTTCTGACAGCGGTGGTCGTAGAAAAGTTCCCGTTCAGCCAGCTCAAATAGATTGAAACCATTCTTGGAAAAGAAGTGGTCCTGACCGGGGACAACTTCTACTTTGACATTTTCTCGTTCGTATAGCTTGAACAGATCGACCGTTCCGATGGACGGATCTTCGCTGCCGAACACGAATGTCATTTTTTCGCCTGCAAATCTTTTCGTGGCGGCGCAAAGTTTGGGCGTGTTTATCATGAGGGGCGGATTGATTAATAACAGCCGCTTCACTTGCGGAATTTTTGTCCAGTCCATGCAACCCTGGGATGCCCCCTTTGAAAATCCCATGAAATAGATTTCGGCTTGATCAAAGTTTTCAATGACAGTTTCTAATACTTGCATTGCGTGAGTTGCCTGGTTTATGCCGCATTCCGGATTGGAGCCGCAAACAACCGTAATGCCATATTTTTCCCTGGCGTTTAATGCGATGCTCAGGTATTTATCGTGGTAGCCGTTCATGGAGCCATGTGCTCCGGCCTTGATGAAGAGAATCTTTTGAGAATCTCCAAATACAAAACCGTAGTCGACGCTTGCATCGTCAACTTCGAAAGAGAGAATTTTGTCAAAGGATTTGTTCATGAGCTAGGGGATACATAAGGTGGGATTCTTCCGACCACAAAAATGTAGAAATTTTATATTGTCAAAATATGACATTTACTATTAATTATATTATCCGGTGATAGCAATAAGTTTGACGAGTTTCATTTTTCCGCCGATATGTTCTATGAGGTAGAATATGCAAATAGAAGGCAAGTTCACCGGGGCAAGCATTTTTGCAAACACTATTGAGCCTGAAACTATTGAACAGGTGAAGCGTGTTTGCGACCATCCCATTTTCAGGGATTGCAGCATCAAGGTGATGCCCGATTGTCACGCAGGCGCGGGCTGCGTCATCGGCTTTACATCGGATATGCCGCACTATGGAGAAATCATCCCGAACATCATCGGCGTGGATCAGAGTTGCGGAATGTACGTGGTGAAGTTGGAAGAATCGCCACTCCTGAACGATTACGAAAAACTTGACAAGGTCATCCGCGGGCACGTGCCCTGCGGCTTTGACGGGCGTGACGCCGTCAGTGAAGAAGTTCCTGAAGACTTGTACGAAGATGTCCGTCGTATTTCCACAGACATCCTGAAAGACAATTACGTTACCCACTTGAAGAAAATCGGATCCCTGGGCGGCGGCAATCATTTTATTTCCATCGAGAAGGGCGAAACCGGAACCTATCTGATTATCCACAGCGGTTCCCGAAACTTCGGAAACAAATTGGCAGTTCATTTCCAGAGTATCGCCAATGAAAAGCATTGCTACGGTGAAGGCGTTCTGAAGACACTCTCGTACATCGACGGCAAGGACGCCGAGGAATACCTGAAGTGCGCCAATGTGTGCAGGCGTTTTGCCCATTGGTCCCGAAAGATTATGGCGAAGACGATTATGGTGGGCATGCGCTGGAAAGAAGAAAGTTCCTTTGAAACGCTCCACAACTACATCGGAAACGACAACATCATTCGCAAGGGCGCGATCAGCTGCAATGCCGATGAGAAGGTTCTGATTCCGCTGAACATGCGAGACGGTTCGCTGATTTGCGTTGGCAAGGGTAACGCAGAATGGAACAACAGTGGCCCCCACGGCGCAGGCAGAGTTCTTTCACGCACCGCGGCTCGCGAAACGCTTTCCATGAAGGAATACAAGAGCACCATGGAAGGCATCTGGACCAGCTGCGTAAACGTTTCAACCATCGACGAATCTCCCATGGCCTACAAGAACGGCGACGAAATCAAGTCGCTCATCCAGAGTACCGCCGCAGTCGTTGATCACCTGAAGCCCGTTTACAACTTCAAGTGCGCCGAAGACGCCTCGTTCATCAAAAGGCGAAAAGAAAAGATGAAGGAAAGGTGAACAAAGAAAAACATGAATAGAACAGGTCAACTTTGCGGCCCTTGATTGTTCAGGTAATATTTTATATATTGGATTGCACCACCACTGAGTGCGTTGCCGGACGTAGACCTGTTTAGTTTCGTCCTAAAGTTGATACATTCACATTTAGCGAAAGGAAATGGCAATGGCTCTCAATATGAAACCTGTGGTGATTCGCCGGTCTCAGGTGAACGAATTCCTGAAATATCTGTCTGAGGGGAAAAATCCCCAGGAATCTCAGGATCGTTCCGCAAAGCCTGCGTCCAAGTAATCCATGAACCTAGATTCAATTGTAATGCTTCCCTGCCAAAGGGAAGATTTTTTACGCATTTCAGAAAAAGGATGTTTTTGTTATCCCCCCTTGGATCCAACGCAAGATGACGACCCCGTTTCTCTAGATTCGTTCTTTTGCAATGTAGCGCCCTGTGAGGATGAAGACCATTTTTTCAGGACCTACAAGTTTGTAGAAAACGGACGGGAAGACGACATTCTTGCACTTGCTAGCATCGCAAATTCGAGCATAACCTTTGATACATACGAGGATACGCCGGATTCGTTACAAGGTTCAGGCTATAACGAAGCGTTTCCTGCAGTCATGCTTTCTGCATTTGGTGTAAGGTTGGATCTTCAAAAGAAAGGTATCGGAAAAAGGGCGTTTGAATTACTTTTGGAGGGTATTCGCAAACATTCTTTCGCTGGAGTTCGACTCTTGACCCTCCATCCCTTGCCAGAAGCGGTTCGCTTTTATCTCGGAAGAGATTGCAAACCTTTTTACGACGAAGAAGGTTTGGAGGTGGAATCCATGGTACTGGATGTCTGGAAAAAGGAAAGTAAGGAATTATGACGACTAAGACTAAATGTTATGCCGGCATTGGCAATCGTGATTTGACTGGGGCTGTTGACGGATGTTACGGCCTGCCGATTCAAAAGGTGTTGCGCCACCTGGCCGTGGAGCTGGAGAAGCTGGGATACACGCTGTATAGTGGCGGGGCCAAGGGCTGCGATGCCGCCTTCGAGAGCGGCGTTTTGGATCCTGCCCACAAGCAAATCTTTACGGCGAAGGATGCAACCGACGAGACACGTGCCGTCGCTAGGGCACACAAGCTGCCCGAAGAAATTCTGTTGGGTCGAAAACTGGACCTTTACGCCCGCGAAGTGTTTCAAATTTTTGGAGCTGACCAGAATACTCCGGTGGACTTTGTGCTGTGTTATACCCGCGATGGGTGTGAAAGTCATGAGACCCGTTCCATAAAAACAGGGGGCACAGGCTTCGCCATCGAACTTGCCAGCCGCAAGGGTATCCCTGTGATAAACTTGAAGAATGCAAACTGGGAACAGAGATTACATGAATTACTAGAATTTATTCCAGTTCCTGCTTGAGCATTTCCAGGAAGAGCGCTGCCGGCTTACTGAAGGCGGCGTTCTTTTTATAGACGGCCACCAGGCCCACTTCTCGGGCGGGTCGCAGCGGGATGAACTTCAGCTCGCTATCTTCAGAAGTGCTGATGATTTTGTCTAGGCCAAGGGCACAGCCTACGCCTTCCTTTACCATGAGGGAGGCGTTAAAGAGCAAGTTGTATGTGGCGATGACATTCAGGGGAATGCGGCCCAGCCAGCCGGAAAATTCGTTGCTCCTGAAGGACTGCCTAGAAACAATCAGCGGAATTTTTGTTAGGTCTGCGGGCCTTATAAATTTGCGTTCTGCAAGTTCCGAATCTCTGCGAACGAGGAGCCCCCAGGTGTCTTTGCTTTGCAGGGCAAGGTAATCGTACTTTTGCTTGTTTACAGGCTCGATGAGAATGCCGAAATCCAGTAAGCCCTGGTCCAGTTTTTCGGTAACATCTGCGGCGTTTCCGCTGAACAGGTTCAGGCGGACTTGAGGATGTTTTTCGTTGAATTTCTTGAAGACTTTGGCGATGACTCGCATGCCGTCGGTTTCCCCGCCGCCCACGAAAATGTCGCCGGTCAGTTCCTGTTGGCTTGCGACCTTGAATTCGTTTGCGGTGCGTTCTGCAAGGGCTACGATTTCTTCGGCTCTCTTGCGGAAGAGAATGCCGTCTTCGGTAAGGATGGTCTTCTTGTTGGAACGCTCAAACAGCTTTACGCCCAGCTCTTCTTCCAGTTCCTGCATTTGGCGGGAAAGTGTTGGCTGGGTGACGAACAGTACGTCGCTTGCCGCCTTGGAAATGCTTTCTTCCTGGGCGACGGCTAAGAAGTATTTGAGGGTTCGAAGTTCCATGGAGTGAAATAACCTTCAAGGGAGGGGTAGTTACTTTATGGATTTTCCGTCGCTGAAGGCGTTACCGATGCGGTCTCCAATGGAGTAGTAGCCGTGATTGGCGGTGTCGTAGCAGATGGGGTTCAGCTTTTTTACGTCCACTTTACCGTTTTCATCTAGGATGGATTCGTCGGCGGTGACGTTGACGATTTCACCTAGCAAAAGTTCGGGTTCCTCGGCATAGCTTATGAGCTTGCATTCCAGAGTTAGGGGGAGTTCTGCGATGAGCGGGGCGTCCACATGTTCGCTTTTGACGGCGGTGAGACCGGATTTGGCGAATTTATCTGCAACTTTGTGACCGCTGGCGATTCCCAGGTAATCGATAGCCTTAATGTCTTTTTCGGTAGCCATACTAATGGTAAAGAACTTGCGAGCCTTGATATTGTCCATGGTTTTGTGGCTATTGGCCACGTAGATGGCAATCTGGTTCATGTCACTGACGCTGCCCCAGGCGGCTACCATGGCGTTGGCGGAACCATCTTCGTTGTAGGTTCCGATAACCAGAACGGGCTGGGGATACAAATAGGGCTTGACGCCAAGATCTTTACGCATAGAAACTCCCTTTTTTTCGGAAAATATATATAAAAGGTGAGTTTTTAGTGCTCTTGCAAATGGAATATCTTGCATAATAATGATATTGCTCCTTTTTAGTATTGTATCGTGCACGATATATTTTATATATTGTGCATAAACGAAGAAGGGCTGCTTAAACAAAGGAGTTCTTATGTCCCAGGATATTTATCAATTTACGGTGAAGAATAACAAGGGTGAAGATGTTTCTCTTTCTCAGTTCAGGGGCAAGGTGCTGCTGATTGTGAATACGGCTACCAAGTGCGGGTTTACGCCTCAGTACAACGACCTGGATGAACTTTACGATAAGTACGGCCCGCAGGGTCTGGAAATTCTTGACTTTCCCTGCAATCAGTTCGGCAGCCAGGCGCCTGGCTCCGACGAGGAAATTCAGGAATTCTGCACTTTACGTTTTAGCACCAAGTTCCCCCGCTTCCAGAAGATTGATGTGAACGGCGAAAATGCTATTCCTCTTTATCAGTGGCTTAAGGCTCAGACTGGCGTGAAGAAGTTCAGCCTGAAGCATCCGCTGATGAGTCTGGTGACCATCATGGCATCCAAGGCCAACAAGCAGTCCTCCGGGGATAACGATATCCGCTGGAACTTTACTAAGTTCCTGGTAAGTGCCGATGGTGAAGTGCTGGGCCGTTTTGAACCTGCGGTTACCGGCAAGGATTTGGAACCGGCTATTCAGAAGGCTTTAAGCAAGTAATATTTCTCAAAATACGTTGTGTAGATCATTTTTAGTATGAATATAAGGCTCCGATTGGCTAAAATTGGGGCTTTTATAGAATTCTCCGTTGTCTTGCTATAGGTAATTTCTATAGCAAGCCGCTTTAATGAAAAAAATATGACTTTTTCCTACTAAACCTATTGGAAAGGTGGGGAAATGGTTTTACATTATAGCCGTTGGTTTGAAAGACCTACAAAAATGGTAGGAAACAAACCTGAAAGTTTTAATAATAATGACAAACATTCCAGTACGGAGGAATAACACATGTCTCAGAATCTTCACTTTGAAACTCTTCAGCTCCACGTTGGCCAGGAATCCGCAGACCCCGCAACCGATTCTCGCGCAGTTCCTATTTACGCAACCACCTCTTACGTTTTCCACAACTCCCAGCATGCCGCTGACCGTTTCGGCCTTCGCGATGCCGGTAACATTTACGGTCGCTTGACCAACTCCACCCAGGGCGTTTTCGAACAGCGTATCGCTGCCCTGGAAGGTGGTTCCGCAGCTCTCGCCGTTGCATCCGGTGCTGCTGCCATTACTTATGCCATTGAAGCTCTCGCTCAGGCTGGCGATCACGTGGTTGCCCAGAAGACCATTTACGGTGGCTCCTACAACTTGCTGAAGCACACCTTGGCTCCTTTCGGCGTCAGCACTTCTTTCGTTGACACTCACAACCTGGCTGAAGTGGAAGCTGCCATCAAGGAAAACACCAAGATCCTTTACCTGGAAACTCTTGGTAATCCCAACTCTGATGTTTCTGATATTGACGCACTTATTGAACTCGGTCACAAGCACGGCCTCGCCGTTATCGTCGACAACACCTTCGGCACTCCGTATCTGTTCCGCCCCATCGAACACGGCGCAGACGTTGTTGTTCATTCCGCTACTAAGTTCATCGGCGGTCACGGTACCACTCTCGGCGGCATCATCATTGAATCCGGTAAGACCAACTGGAAGTCTGGCAAGTTCCCCACCATCGCTAACCCCAACGTGAGCTACCACGGCGTAAGCTTCGCCGACGCTGTTCCGGGTGCCGCATTCGTGACCTACATCCGCGCCATTCTCCTTCGCGACCAGGGCGCTGCAATTTCCCCGTTTGCTGCATGGGCTCTCATCCAGGGTACTGAAACCTTGTCCCTGCGTATCGAACGCCATGTGGAAAATACCAAGAAGGTTGTGGAATTCCTTTCCAAGCACCCGAAGGTTGCATCCGTTAGCCACCCCAGCCTGCCGTCTCATCCGGATCACGAAAACTTCAAGAAGTATTTCCCCAAGGGTGGCGCCTCCATCTTTACCTTTGAAATCAAGGGCGGTCAGGCCGAAGCCTGGAAGTTCATTGATAGCCTGAAGATCTTTAGCCTCTTGGCAAACGTTGCCGATGTGAAGAGCCTGGTGATTCATCCGTACACCACCACTCATTCCGAACTGAACGAAGAAGAATTCAAGGAACAGAATATCACTCCGTCCACCATCCGCCTCTCCATCGGTACCGAACACATCGATGACATTATTGCGGACCTCGCTCAGGCACTGGAACAAGTGTAAATAGACGAGAGAACGTTCGCTGTGCTCACTACAGACGAGAGACGAAAGAAAAATAATGACGGCGGAGCCGTTTAATATAGAGCGCCTTTGGCGCCAAATTAAATCTCTCGTCTTTCGTCTACCAGGGGCAACGCCCCGGTCTAAAACCTAAACATAAAGGAATTTCAAAATGTCTAAGATTTATACTTCTGCAGATCAGCTGATTGGTCACACTCCTCTTCTGGAACTTACTCACATCGAAGCCGCTAACAATCTCGGTGCGAAGGTTCTGGCAAAGCTTGAATATTTCAACCCCGCTGGCTCCGTGAAGGACCGTATCGCCAAGGGCATTCTGGATGACGCTGAAAAGTCCGGCAAGCTGAAGCCCGGTGCAGTGATTATCGAACCGACCTCCGGTAACACTGGCATTGGCCTTGCTTCCGTTGCTGCAGCCCGCGGCTACCGCATCATCATCGTGATGCCCGAAACCATGAGCGTTGAACGCCGCCAGATCATCAAGGCCTACGGTGCAGAACTTGTTCTTACCGAAGGCGCCAAGGGCATGAAGGGTGCTATCGCCCGTGCCAACGAACTGGCTGCAGAAATTCCTAACAGCTTTATCCCGGGCCAGTTCGTGAACCCGGCAAACCCGGCAACTCACCGTGCCTCTACCGGCCCGGAAATCTGGGAAGACACCGACGGTAAGGTGGATATCTTTGTTGCCGGTGTGGGTACCGGTGGTACCGTCACGGGCGTTGGCGAATATCTGAAGTCCCAGAACCCCAACGTGAAGGTTGTGGCTGTTGAACCCGCTTCCTCTCCGGTACTTTCCAAGGGTGTTGCTGGCGCTCACAAGATCCAGGGCATTGGCGCAGGTTTCGTTCCTGACACCTTGAACACCAAGGTCTATGACGAAATCATCGCAGTGGAAAACGAAGCCGCATTCGAAGCCGGCCGCGAAATCGGCCACAAGGAAGGCGTGCTGGTGGGCATCTCTTCTGGTGCCGCCCTTTGGGCCGCCAAGGAACTGGCAAAGCGTCCGGAAAACAAGGGCAAGACCATCGTGGCTCTGCTCCCGGATACCGGCGACCGCTACCTTTCTACCGCATTGTTCGCTGAGTAATTGGGAATCTCTGGGCTTGATTTGTCTCCGTAACAAGTCTAGAGAATCTGCTTTAAGGCCGTAAGGGCCCGCTCATTCCACACGTTGGATGACATTTGAGTGAAAAACGCTTGAAAGTATCATTTGCTTTCAGGCGTTTTTTTAATATTTGGGGTATAACTCCTCTTTTGGAACTTTGCAATATCGAAAAGAAAAACAATTTGGAAGCCAAGCTTTTGGCAAAGCTGGAGTATCTGAAGTCCAAGAATCCCAACGTGAAGATTGTGGCTGTGGAGCCTGCTACATCGCCGTTGCTGACCAAGGGCGTTGCCGGCCCCCATAAACTGCAGGGTATCGGTGCGAACTTTGTTCCCGAGATTTTGAACACCAAGATTCTTGATGAAATCATTGCCGTTGAAGCTGAAGATGCATTTGCCTGCGGTCGAGAAATTGGAAAGAATGAAGGTGTGCTGGTGGGAATTTCCGCTGGCGCTGCTCTTTGGGTCGCCAAGGAACTGGCCAAGCGTCCGGAAAACAAGGACAAGAATATTGTGGTTTTACTGCCCGATATTGGTGACCGTTATCTCTCCACAGAATTGTTTGCGGAATAAGGTTGAGACTGCAAAGTTATTTTACTATCTTTTTGGTATGGAAATAAATTCTTCTAATATCGGTGCAGGCAAGAAAGTTATTGTTGGCCTTTCTGGCGGTGTGGATTCCGCCTTGGCAGCTTACTTGCTGAAACAGCAGGGCTACGAAGTAGCTGGCGTTACTATGGCCACTTGGGATGGCTCCATCAAGAACATGCCCCATGTGGAAGGTCGCGAAGGTTGCTATGGCCCCGGTGAAGAAGAAAATATTGCCCAGGCGAAGTCTGTTGCAGACCGTCTGGGAATACCCCACTATGTGGTGAGTGTTACCGACGAGTACAAGCGCGAAGTGCTGGATTACTTCCGTGCGGAATACCGTGCCGGCCGCACCCCGAACCCATGCGTTCGCTGCAATCAGAACATCAAGTTCAGGGCTTTGCAAGTTGCAACCCGCCGCATGGGGGTTGACTTTGATTACTTTGCCACAGGGCATTACGCTCGCCTGGATTTCAAGAACCCGCAGGAACCGTTTCTTTATGCGGCCTTGGACGATTCCAAGGATCAGACTTATTTCCTTTCTCGCCTTACTGCAGAACAGCTTTCTACAGTGATTTTCCCCCTAGGCGGAATGAAGAAAACCGATGTGAAGGCTTTGGCTGCAGAAATCGGCTGGGTGGATTTTGCTACAAAGAAAGAGAGCCAGGACTTTTTGGAATGCGGCGACTACACCGTGCTTTTTGATGAGTCTGACGAAGTGCCCGGCGACTTTGTGGACATGAACGGCAAGGTGCTGGGCAAGCATCGTGGAATCATTCATTATACCATCGGTCAGCGAAAGGGCCTGAACATCGGTGGACTTCCTGAACCTTACTTTGTTGTAAGTATCGACGTAAAAAAGAACCAGGTGGTTCTTGGTCCTCGCAGTGTTCTTTCTTGCACTGAGGTTTCTGCCGTAGATTTGAACTTGATGGTTGATTCTGACAGTCCTCTGCTGAAGCAACCGCTCACGGCTCACATTCGCCTGGGCCACAAGGGTTCTTTAGCTCGCATTACTGAACTTGACGTAGCTTCGGGCCGCATCAGTGTTCACTTTGACGAACCTCAATTTGCTTCTGCTCCGGGACAGATTCTTGTGCTGTACGCCGGCCAGGGAATTGTGGCTTCTGGCATTATCACGAAATAATTTTCGAAGTAGATGAGCGAAAAAGGGAAAAAACTCCTTTATTTCCTACAATATCTATAGGAAAATTTAAACTATTATACTATATTTGCTATAGAAAGCGCCGATACCGTAAAACGGGCGCAAAAATTGTTCCGCGGAGAAAACATGACTCTTCAGCAATTACGTTACGCCATCGGCATTGCCAAGGTAGGCTCCTTCAATAAGGCGGCAGAAGCCTTGTTCATTTCTCAGCCTTCCTTGACTGCGGCTATTCACGACTTGGAAGAAGAAATCGGCATCGTTATCTTCAATCGTTCCAGCCGCGGTGTGACCCTCACTCCCGAAGGTGAAGAATTTATTGCTCAGGCAAATCAGCTTTACCATCATTACGAAACGGTTCTTGAAAATTACAACAAGGCGGAACAGAAAAAGAAGAAGTTTGCTGTTTCCACTCAGCACTATTCTTTTGCGGTGAAGTCCTTTGTGGACCTGGTGAAGCGTTATAATATCGATGATTACGAATTTGCCATTCGCGAGACCAAGACCAAGGAAGTCATTGATGATGTGGCTGCCCTTAAGAGTGAAATCGGTATTTTGTACTTGAGCGATTTCAACCGCAAGTACATTACTTATTTGCTGAAGGAACATGACCTGGAATTCCACAAGCTTATTGATTGTCATGCTTACGCCTATATGTGGAAGGATCATCCGCTAGCCAAGAAGAAGTCGGTGAACTTGGATGACCTTTCCCAGTATCCCTGCCTTTCCTTTGAACAGAGCGAAAGCGGCAGCTACTATTTTGCCGAAGAAATCCTCAGTACCAACGAATATCATAAGACCATCAAGGCCAATGACCGTGCCACCATGCTGAATTTGATGGTGGGCCTCAATGGTTATACCCTTTGTTCTGGCATTATCAGCGAAGAAATCAACGGTTCCGACTATGTGGCCGTGCCTTTCAAGGACGCCAAGGGTGAAGACGACCGCACCATGGAAATTGGCTATATCGTGAAGAAAAACTTCATGCTCAGCACTATTTGCCGATTCTACATCCAGGAAATGGAAAAATACCTGCAGGTTTACACCTCGGAGCACAAGAAATAGAGGTTTTTGCGAATTTCTTGATAGAAAAAGCCGGTTTTTGACCGGCTTTTTTGCTGAGCTGAGTTTACACGGTTTTTGCACATAAAGTAAGGGTGTTCTCGGTTTCAGGAACACTTTGTAATGTTTTTTTTGACAACTTTATCCAAGGCCTAAAACCCTCGAAAATGACGAATTTTGCCTAAAAACGGCAATTTTGTGACCATTATCACGGTTGGCTTGGATAAAACGTCCATAGGGATTTTTCAAAATGGTTTCTTTTTGTTAACCCAAAGTCTATCTTATTAATGTTAAATTTGGGTAAATAATTATGGTTACTTTTTCTGACATAGCAGATTACCGCGACTTCTTGAAGTCGTACTACGATCGTAAGAAGGCTGAGATGCCTTTCTACAGTTATCGTATGATGGGCGACAAGCTGGGATTGGATTCCAGCTACCTGTATCGCGTGCTGCAGAAGAAGCAGCATCTGCCTGCTCATGCCTTGGCCTCCGCCAAGGAAATTTTGGCTTTGTCTGGCCGTGAAGCAGAATACTTCGACCTGCTCTACACCGCTGCAGTGACTAAGGATAAGGGTAAACGTGAAGAATTGATTGCCAAGGCGTTGTCCCTTCGCGACGTTGACCGCCATAGTCTGCAGGCTGCTGAACTTAAGGTGCTCGAAAACTGGTGGATTCCGGCTGTTCGCGCCTACTTGGAACTTAATGGCGGGGTTGTGAACCTCAAGCAGATCGCCCATGACATCTGCCCGCCCATTTCCGAAGCCCAGGCCCAGGAAGCAATTGATACTCTTATGGAAGTTGGCCTCGTCAAGAAGATGGCTTCTGGCCGTCTGGCCCTGACCGATGCCCATTTGACCGCCGGCGGACCCGAAAAGAAGGTCGCAGTACGTAAATTCCAGAAGCAAGTGCTCTCTTTGGCCAGCGATTCTCTGGATAACGTCCCCGTTGACGAAAGAAATATTTCTACTCTTACCTTATCCGTTGATCAGGCATGCTTCGACGACTTGGGTGATATGCTTCGTGAATTCCGCCGTTTGGTCCAGAAGCGTGTCGACAGTTCCAAGAGCCCTGATCGTGTTATGCAACTTTCTATGGCGTTCTATCCTGTGGCCCGAAAGGGAGGGGTGGCTTCCGTCAAGGATACGGAGGATGGAACAAGGGAGTCTAAATGAAGCGTTGGGTGTGTTGTCATAAAGGATTAGTTGCAATGGGCGCAGTCAGTGCGTTCCTTGTGGGTTGTGGTTTCATGGGAGACCAGGCGTCTTCGACGTTTGAAACGGAAAATTCCGTAGCGCTGAGTGTCCAGCTGGCTGACGGTTCTCCGGCTGCACGCTCCTTGGTTAAGGTGCGTCCCGCAGATTACCTGGCTGGAACTTCCAATATTGATGGCGTCGATGCAGCTGATTTTAAGGATTCCATTGCTGGAATCTTTAACGGCAAGACGGACGACCGGGGCCGGTTGAACGTGCCCAAACTGAAATCCGGCAAGTATGCCGTGGAAGTTGAAAACGAAAAATCCAAGGGTTTTGCTCGCTTTGATGTAACTCCTTCGGAATGCGATTCTTTGGATGTTGGCCTGGCCAAGTCTGGTTCCATGGTGGGCCAGGTGGTTATGCCTGCAGGCCTGACTTCTGTGAAGGTGGGTATCCGCGGTCTTGATTACGTTGTTGAAACTGACGAGTTCGGTAACTTTGAATTTGAAGACCTGCCTGCCGGTAGCTTCAAGGCAGTTGGCTTTACCTATTCCACTTCCGATTACATCAATGAGGAAGGCGAGGCTGACACCTACGAAAGCTTCCAGGCATTTGGCGTGACCAGCGTCGTAGTGAAGTCCGAAGAAACGAAGGAAGATGTGCAGATCGGTTATCGCAAGGAAACCGTGAAGGATACCTTGCCCTACATTATGCTTTCTGACTTTGAGGATAGCACCTACGGTTGGTACTCTTCTTACTCCAGATTCTCCAAGATGAAACTTAGCGCTGTGGAAGGCGGCGGTAAGTACGGCCTGGTAGCCCATATGGATTGCCATTCCGACTCCTTGTACACCTGGACTATGATGGGACACAACTTTGCCAAGTACCATGATTTCAGCAGCTTGGATTCTGTGGTTCTCTATGCAAAGGGCAAAAACCCTGATGGAGACTCCATGTGGGTCAGCATCTCCTTCGATGTCCATGCCGACAGCGCTTCGGGATACGAATCTGGCAAGGCTTGGGCTCACAAGGCTATTACTGAAGACTGGACAAAGATTGTTGTGAAGCCTAAGGACCTGGTGCCGACCGATTCCAACAAGACCGGTGGTAACCTGGGCTGGGATGCTGTCAAGGATCATATCAACAGCTTCGGTATCTTTGCCGCCCGTGTAAATACCGGTGATTATGACGTCTGGATCGATGATGTTGAAATCTTCGGCGTCAAAGGTCTGAACTAGCCTCCGATTCCCGACGAATTTTAAAAGCTCTCCCTTTCGGGGAGGGCTTTTTTTGCTTGTGCGGCCTGCATTCCTGGTTTGAAAAGCCACCCTTCCTATGGATAACTTGTCCATAGAAAGTGCTTGTTTATGCGGGAAAACGCGGTTTTTTCAAGATATCTTTAGAGCATAGAATAAGGCCGGGTGTGTTTAAGCCTTAAGGAGTAAATATGAATCTTTTCAAGAAAGTCATCGGGACTACCTTTGCCGCAGGTCTTGCCACCTTCGGCTTGGCATACAACCCGATTTCTACCTACCATTATCTGGCTGACCCTGCTGCAGCTGCCGATGATGAATACTTCTATGTCATTACCGACTCTGATGACCCGGCCCCGTACAATTCCAACGGCTACGAAATCAAGGCTCTCTATGGTTTCCGTACCAAGGACATGCAGAACTGGACTGACTTCGGTATTATTTACGACGCCCGTAAGGTTGATGGCGTGGGCGCTATCTGGGCATCTGGTATTGCCAAGAATCCTAATGACGGTCGACTCTATATTGTGTTCCCCGATGGCGGTGGTGGCGGCATTGTTTTGATTGGTGCCGACAGTCTTGCCGGCCCGTGGACCAACCCTCTTTCTGGCGGCAAGCGCTTGATTGGTTGGGGTGGCGGCGCCATCTCTGGCTGCGACAATATTGGCTGGTGCTTCGACCCGGCAATCTTCTTTGATGACAATGGCGACGGCTACTTCACTTTCGGTGGCGGTAGCAGTGACCAGCGTCCGGCTCGCGACAACGATAATAACATCTTCAATATTTATAAGCTCGACAAGGATATGAAGAGCTACAACCCCAATACCAAGGTGGAATTGAAGATTGGTGGTCCGAAGGCCATGGAAGCTTCCTATATCCATAAGTACAAGGACAATTACTACCTGTCCTACAGTACTGCAGATTTGCGTATTGCTTACGGTATGTCCAAGAGCCCCACAGGTCCTTATACTTATAAGGGTATCTTCATGGGCAACCCCAACATTGGTGGCCAGAATATCAACGCCAATAACAACAACCATCATGGTGTTGCTGAATTCAAGGGCCATTGGTACGTTGCTTACCATGACCGTCGTATTGCTAACGGTTACGACGGCTTGGAAAAGATTCCGGCTGAAGATGGCATGCCCAACCCGAACGCAGCATACCACCGTAGCGTTAGCGTTGATGAATTCACCTACGCTGCAGATGGTTCCATGAACTCCCTGACCTTCACTAAGGAAGGTCCGGAACAGATTGAAAACTTTGATCCGTATGATTGGTATCCGGCTCTCACCAGCTCCAAGCAGAAGGGCATCCGTAGCCGTTCCGACTGGGCTCCGGGTAAGGTTGCTTCTTCTCTCTTGCTCCCGCTTTCTACCAAGGAATCCTGGATCCGCGTTAGTGGTGTCGACTTCGGCACTGCTGCAACGGGCTTTACTGTAGAAGCTGCCAGCGCTGCAGATGACAACAAGATTGAAATCCATACCGGTTCTGCTACCGGCGCCTTGGCTGGCACCTGTACTCTTAAGAACACTGGCTCCAAGACCAGCTTTGCAGAAACCTCCTGCGATATGGATGGCCTTAAGGGCATTGTAGATTACGTGTTCTTGGTGTTTAAGGGCTCCAAGGATTCTACTATGGCTATCAAGGCATGGGGCTTCCAGGGTAGCGGAACTACTCCTCCGGAACCGCAGAAGGCTTATAACGAAACTAATACCCCGTGGGCAATTCCTGGCGTAATCCAGATGGAAGACTTTGACGTTCCGGGCGTGGGCCGCGGCGGCGATCTCAAGTCCTTCCAGGATAACGATGCAGAAAACCACGGTGATTCTGACTACCGCAAGGATGACGCACCTTCTGTTGATTTGTACAAGAAGTCTGGCGATCGCGTTGTCGTAGGCTACATCCAGAAGGATGAATGGCTTGAATACACCGTGAATGTTGCCAAGACCGGTACTTACACCATGTACGCAGCTGTCGCTTCTGATGGTGGTTCCTCCTTCAAGCTTTCTATCGATGGTAAGGACATCACCGAAGATATCGCCGTGCCTGCCGCCCAGAAGACTGATTCTGAGGAACAGAACTTCGACGACTACGCAAAGGTCAAGGCCAACGTGAAGCTTGAAGCTGGTGAACATATCCTCCGTTTCACCGCAACTGCCGACTGGTTCGACATTGACTTTATCAACTTCGAGGAAGGTGAAGATGCTCCGGATCCGCACCAGATTGGTACTGAAGCAATTGGCACTACTGTTGCCTTTGAAAAGGGTGCACACATGAACTACGATGTGTTCGACCTGAAGGGTAACAAGCTGGCATCCTTCAAGGCTACCTCCATGGCAGAGGCTGGTGCTATGTGGCAGAACTCTGCCGAAGCCGCCAAGGTTCAGGGCATTAGCCTCATTCGTAACCGCGCCAGTGGCAAGGCTGCTCGAGTTCGCTCCATCCGTTAAGCGATAAAAGATCTCCATAAACACACATCCAAAAAGGCATCCCGGTATTCCGGGGTGCCTTTATTTTTTGACAGAAAAGTTTCCTTTTCTTTGCAAAAATTGCAAAAAGTGGCGAATTTTGACTAAAAATGCCATTTTGTGCAAAAAAAGCTTATGGATAATTAATCCATGAAAGGTGTATTTCAATGTGGAATAAGAGGCGGTAATAAGGGTATCTTTAGGTTTGAAGGGTATGTGGTGTGCCCTTGTAAAAAGTAGGGATATATGTTTGGGAAAAAAATTTCTAAACTCGGATTTGTGTGCGCACTCGCCGGCGCATTTGGTCTTTCCAACGCTTCTACCGTCAATGTGGACCTGAGTGAAGAACACCAGGTGATTCGCGGTTTCGGCGGCATGGTTCACAATACATGGCAGGGTGGCGCTGGCCTTTCTGAAGCCGATGCCAAGATCGCTTTCGGTACTGGTGATGGTACCATCGGTTTGAATACCCTTCGTATTCCGGTTTATGCCAATACCAACGACTTCAGCAAGGAAGTTCAGGCCGCAAAGTATGCAAAGAAGTACGCCGGTGATGATTTTATCCTGTACGCTACTCCTTGGACTTCTCCTTATGCTGGTGCAAATCAGCACATGGCATCCAGCAACTACCAGAAGTATGTGGATCATCTGAACAACTTCACCGCTTACATGAAGAACCAGGGAGTTCCTCTGTATGCAATTTCTATCAGTAACGAACCGGACTGGTGCGGCGAATGGGCTTGCTGGTCTGCTGATGAAATTTATAACTTCACCAAGGGTTACGCCGATCAGATGCGTAAGAACGGCACCAAGGTGATTTCTACCGAATCCTTTGCCTACCAGAAGAAACTTTACGACCAGGTTCTGAACGACGCCAATGCCCTTAAGAACTGGGACATTCTCGGAGCCCACTTCTACGCCAGTGATGCTAAGACCGCTGATTCCTGGTTCCAGTACTCTCTTGCTGACCAGAAGAAGGTGGAACGCTGGATGACCGAACACTACACAGAAAGCCAGGGTAGCGGTAACTACTGGCGTACCGTGATGGGTACCGGCGACCAGGCTAACGCATACAAGGTGGATACCGTTCGCGCCATGGACGTGGGCTACGAAATTCATCGTGCAATGGTTGTGGGCAACTTCAATCAGTATACTTGGTGGTATGTCCGTCGTTGCTACGGTTTGATCATGGAAAAGGACTTTGGTAACAAGCTTTCCATTCCGTCCAATGAAATCGGCAAGATTTCCAAGCGTGGTTACATCATGTCCCAGTTTGCTCGTTTCATCCGTCCGGGTGCAATCCGCGTGGGTGCTACTGCAAAACCGGAAGCTGAAGTTTACGCATCTGCTTACAAGAGCGCTGATGGCGACTCTACCATTGTTGTTCTCGTAAACCGCGATTTCAAGAATGCAAAGACTGTGACTGTGAACGTGAAGGGTGCAGACATTGAAACCTTCCACATGTACACTACCAGCGAATCCAAAAATGCCAAGTACGAAGGCGAAATCGAAGTTAAGAATGGTTCCGCAACCATCAAGATGGAATCCGGTTCCTCCAATAAGGACTGTATCGTTACTCTCGTCGGTGTTGGTCCCCAGGTTGTGATTCCGCAGGAACCTCATAACGCTACCAAGACTGCTTGGGCAATTCCGGGCAAGATTCAGGCTGAAGACTTTGACGTTCCGGGTGCAGGCAAGGATGAAAACGGCAACAGCAACGCATCCTTCTACGAAAACGATTCTGAAAATCACGGTGACAGCAAGTATCGTGCAGAAGATGCCGCTGGCGTTGATATTTACACCAAGAAGTTCGGCGACGTGATTGGTTACAACCAGGCTGGCGAATGGTACGAATACACTGTTGACGTGAAGAAGGATGGCGACTACACCATGTTCTCCTACGTCGCATCCAGCAATGGTACTGCAAGTTTCCAGATCTTTATGGATAACAAGGCTATTACCGATACTATCGTGGTTCCCAAGACTGTAACTGCAACTGAAGGTGACTTCAATGAATTTGGCAAGATCCAGAGCAACGTGAAGCTTACTGCCGGTAAGCATGTCATGAAATTCCTGGTCACTGGCGACTGGATGGACGTTGACTACTTCACCTTCGTGGAAGGTGCTAACGCTACAGATCCGGAACCGGATACCACTGGTAACGGCGAAACTCCGGTTGATCCGGAAGATCCCGAAAATCCCCAGGTTATTGGTGCAGTTCAGTTCCAGGCTATTACCGCTCCCACTACCTTTGGAATCTACGACCTCTCCGGTGAATTCCTCGGCAGCGTCAAGGCAAGCGACAAGGTGGAACTCCGCTCCAAGGCAACTTCCATTGTGGACCGCTCCGGTGTTTACATGGTGAAGTCTGCTGGCCGCGTAATGCGCATGACTCTTACCAAGTAATCTTTTCTGGAAAATGAATTTCTCTCTCTAGTTTTTCATTGAGTCGAAGCGCCCCTCCGGGGGCGCTTTTTTACTGCTTTTACAGAAAAGAAACAATTTTTTTGGGGAAAATGGAGTAGTTTTATACGTGCAACACTTAAAGGAGTGATATAATGGGTGTGATTAAAAATCTTTCCAAGTCTATGGCTGTAGTAGGAACAGCTTTTGGCTTGTCTCTATTGGCTGCTCCCGCTCAGGCTGCGCCCAATCCCAATTTCCACATTTACATCGCATACGGCCAATCCAATATGGCTGGCGCAGGTCCTATTCAGTCTGGTGACCAGGACCCCATGGATAACTTTGTGATGATTTCCGGTGTCGACTGTAACTCCCGTAAGGGCGGCACCAACATCAAGCTTGCCAAGGGCCAGTGGTCCAAGGCGGTTCCTCCCATGTTCCATTGCCAGGAAGGCCTCTCTGTTGCCGACTACTTTGGCAGAACCATGGCGAAGGAAATGCCCAACGTAACCATCGGTATTATTCCGGTGGCTGTGGGTGGCGCCTCCATCAAGCTTTTCGACAAGGCTCAGTGGCAGAGCTATGTGAACTCTTCTGAAAGCTGGCTTGCCAACTGGGCTAAGGATTACGATTCCCAGGGTAACGATTACGCCGCTATTATCAGCTTGGCCAAGAAGGCTCAGGAAGTGGGCGTCATCAAGGGTTTCATTTTCCATCAGGGCGAAACTGATGGCGGCATGAGCAACTGGGAACAGATTGTTCAGAAGACTTATAACGACATGCGCAACGATTTGGGCATTAAGGAAGAACTGCCTTTTGTCGCTGGTGAAATGGTTTACAATGGCGCTTGCCATGGCATGAGCACCCGCGTGAATGGCCTCTCCAAGTACTTTGCAAAATTCGGTGTTGCAAAGTCCCAGGGCACGGGCATGCAGAGCGACCGTTTGCACTTCGACCATGATGGTTATGTGGAAATGGGCAAGCGCTATGCTACCGAAATGCTGAAGCTTATTGACAAGACCGTGGACATGGATGCGCCCCAGGTTGTGGTGCCGCTCTATGGTGGTGGCTCTGCAGGCAATATCCCTCCTGAAGAATACGGCCCCTATGGTGATGTTTTCAAGATTCCTGGCAAGGTTCAGGCTGAAGACTACAACAAGGGCGGTTCCGGTGTAGCTTACTCCGACATGGATGCGGTAAATCAGGGCGACGAATACCGCGGTGACGGCGTTGACATTTACAAGGCCGGCATGGGCATGGCTGTGGGTTACTGCCAGAAGGGCGAATGGATGAAGTATTCTGTTCACGTGGAAGAAGACGGTGAATACGAAATGATTGGCCGTCTGGCTGGTGACAATGGCACCGGTGCTATTTCCGTGTATCTTGGTAACGACAAGATTGGTGAAACCATGGTTTCCGAAAAGGGTCCGGATTATGACACCTATTCTGATATCAGCGGTGGCAAGGTAACCCTGAAGGCTGGCGATTACGATCTCAAGATCCAGATTGAAGTGGACTGGGTGAATATCGACTACGTGGAATTCAAGAAGGTTGACGCTACGGTGGTCACTCCGACAGATACCACTGCAAAGGACACTTCTGCTGTTGGACCGTCTGAAAGCATCAAGGCCTCTCTCATGGCAGCAGGTGCTTTGAACATGGATAACGCCCAGTACTTTGACATGCGTGGCCATCGCGTAAGCAAGGCCACTGCCCAGAAGCAAGGTGTCTATCTGGTTCGTGTTCCTGGTGCAAAGACCTTCGTTATCCGTAACGAAAAGTAAGCGAAATTCTCGAAAATTGCGAAATTAGGGCAAAAACTGCGGTTTTTGCCTTTTTTGCGTTGATATATTGTCCATAAGTTCTTGCTCTGGATAGTCGATTTTACCCCCAAAAAGGGGTAATTTTAAGTTTGTAAAGAACTCAAGGAGCATTTAATGGGTGTGTTTAAGAAACTGGGCTGCGCTGCTGCAGCAATGACTTTCGGTCTGTCCATGTTTGCGGCTAGTGCAAATGCCGCCCCGAACCCGAATTTCCACATTTATATCGCTTACGGTCAGTCCAATATGGCTGGTAACGGCGAAATTGACCCCTCTGTCGATCAGGCTCAGGACCCCAAGAACTTTATCATGCTGGCTTCCCATAATGCAAATGCCGGCAATCGTACGGGAAAAACCACGCAATCCATTAAGACTGGCGAATGGTATCCGGCTATCCCGCCTATGTTCCATGCATTTGAACAGCTTTCTCCCGCAGACTATTTTGGCCGCGCCATGGTGGACTCCCTGCCGGGCGTAACCGTGGGTATTATCCCGGTGGCTGTGGGTGGCGTCAGCATTCGTGCCTTCCTTTTGGATCAGTATGCCGCTTATTTTGATGGCGATGGCAGAAGCTTTAAGGGTTGGGCCGGTGACTACGGTGGAAACCCCATGGGCCGTATTTTGGAACTTGCCAAGAAGGCTAAGGAAGTTGGTGTTATCAAGGGTGTCCTTTTCCACCAGGGTGAAAGCGATGGTGTAGATGACAACTGGCGTAACCGTGTTTATGCTTCCTATAAGACCATTATCGATGAACTGGACTTGGATGAAAACGAAGTTCCCTTCGTTGCTGGTGAAATGCTCCAGGCACAGGGTGCTTGCTGCGGTAGCAAGAATCCCGGCATTGCTCAGCTCAAGACCAAGTTTAAGAAGTTCGGCTTGGCTTCTTCCCAGGGACTTGCCGGTAATGGTAAGGACCCCTACCACTTCGGTCGTTCCGGTGTGATTGAACTGGGTAAGCGCTATTGCTCCGAAATGCTGAAGCTTATCGACAGAACTATTGACCCCAACGCTCCGGCAGTAAACGTGGTTGATCCTACTCAGTCTACCGTTCCTGATGCTCCTCCTGAAGAATATGGTCCTTACTATGGTGAACCTATGACCATTCCGGGCCAGATCCAGGCCGAAGACTACAACAAGGGTGGTGCTGGCAAGGCTTACTATGACCTGGACAAGGGTAATAGCGAAGGCAAGTACCGTAAGGACGATGTGGACGTGAAGCAGCCCAATAAGGGTATGGCTGTTGGCTCTTGCCGAAAGGGTGAATGGCTCAAGTACACCGTGAAAGTTGAAGAAGCCGGTGAATATGAAATTTCTGCTCTTATTGCTGGTGACAACAAGACTGGTGGCTTTGTTCTCTACATGGACGATGAACGTATCGGTGATGAAATTGTCAATGCTGGCTTGGGCTGGGATGACGAAGGCTATTCCATGGTAAGCGGTGGCAAGGCTACCTTGGCTGCTGGCGAACACGAACTGAAGCTTGAAATCACCAACGACTGGGTCGATATTGACTACGTTGAATTCAAGAAGGTTGAAGCTGCCAACAACGATACTACTCCAGATGCAATCTGCCAGAAGATCGTTGTGAATGCTTCCCAGGATATGTCCAAGGCTCAGTACTTTGACATGCAGGGCAATCGCATTAGCAAGTCCGACACTAAGAATTTGGGCGTCTATATGGTTCACATTCCTGGTGGCAAGACCTTCATGATGCGTACCGAAAAGTAATCGGAAAAGATCTTAATACATCCTCTCTGACAGCTCGCTACGGCGGGCTGTCTTTTTTTTGAAAATGGTGGAATTTTATGAATAATGTGGATTTTCTGCTGTAAAACCATGCTTTTTTCGGTATTGTAGTTTTTGAGAAAATCGCAAAAGTAATTGTTTTAGGTGGGTGTAAATTCCTCTTCCACTTAGGTAATTTATAGTTGTGAGCCTGCGCCATCTGTGTTTGCGCGGGACACAAAAACGGGAATGATGGGATGATTAAAAATTTCAAAATGAAATCTGTTCTGGCTGCCGCTGCTGTAGCCACGATGTCTACTGGCGCTTTTGCTGCCACTACCTTGAAAGTTGACCTTACCGATAGCATTCGCCCGGTAACTCATGTGGGCTCCGGCTCTCTTTATGGCTTTACTGAAAGCCTCCCCAGCAATGTGGATGCTGATGTTGCTCCCCTTAAGCCGAATGTATTCCTGGCTCCGGCCCGTAGCGGTTCCGGTCGTCAGCAGGGTATTGGTGGCGCCTTCCTGATTTCTCCCCGCCTTGCAAAGACTACTGCAAAGGTGCAGATTCGTTTGGCAGACATTTTGCCGGGTTGGCCGTACAAGTATCAGAACTGGGATCATTGGAAGAAGGAAGTGACTTCTGTTGTGAACGACAAGA
Source organism: Fibrobacter sp. (assembly GCA_024399065.1). Classification (NCBI taxonomy): domain Bacteria; kingdom Pseudomonadati; phylum Fibrobacterota; class Fibrobacteria; order Fibrobacterales; family Fibrobacteraceae; genus Fibrobacter; species Fibrobacter sp. Next base: position 162,091 of record JAKSIB010000001.1, read on the forward strand.
AGTCCGCTGCTACCCAGAATTTTGATGGTTATGAAATCTGGAATGAACCTAACGATACCTGGAAGGGCTCCAATAATTTCGAGGCTGATTTGTGGAAACCCACTTATCAATTGCTTCGTCAGCTGGATCCGGGTGCAAAGATTATTGGACCTTCCTACTCTTTCTACAACTCCACCAGAATGGAAAACTTCCTGAAGTATTGCGTCCAGAACAACTGCGTTCCCGATGTAATTAGCTGGCATCAGTGGGGCTCCGAAGGCTTGGTGGGTGCAATCGAAAATCTCCGCGCCCTCGAAAAGAAGCTTGGCATTTCTCCCCGCGCCATCAGCATTAACGAATACTCTTCCAGCAAGCATGAACTGGAAGGATGCCCGGGCGTTTCTGTTCCGTTCCTTGCAAAGTTTGAACGCCATGGTGTTGAAAGTGCAATGATTTCCTGGTGGTTCGTACCGCTGCCGGGTCGCTTGGGCAGCCTCTTGACCGCACAGAATCAGCGTGGCGGTGGTTGGCATATGTACAAGTGGTATGGCGACATGTCTGGCTACATGGCAAAGGTAACCCCGCCTAACGACAAGAGCGATGGCGTTGATGGTTTTGCCGCTGTAGATGCAAAGCAGAATTACGCAAGTTTGGTGTTAGGAGGAAACACTTTAGGTGACATTGACGTTGTCTTCGAAAAGGTCCCCTCTTTCTTGGGCGGCAAGATGAAGGCCATCGTTGAACGCGTGGTATGGGAAAACAAGGACAAGGCTGTTGCGAAGACCGATACCCTTTCTGTGAAGGAAGTGACTTTGAACGGTCCGTCCGTCACCATCCCGGTGAAGATTGAAAACGCCTACTACGCCTATCGTGTTTACTTGACTCCGATCAATGTTCCGCTGGAACCGTACAAGGGTGAAATTGCAATCCCGGGTAAGGTGGAAGCAGAAAATTATGACAAGGCTGGCCAGGGTTTCTCCTACTACGATATGGATATGGAAAACAAGAGCGGTTCCTATCGCGATGACGGTGTGGATATCGAAGGAGTTGACTGCAATAATGATGGAAGCTGCAAGAGCTATGTGATTGGCTACACCCAGGAAGGTGAATGGCTGAAGTACTCCGTGAATGTGGCTGCCGATGGTGAATATGCAATTTCTGCAAATGTTGCTACTTCCGCCGACACCAAGGGATTCAAGTTGTTCATGGATGACAAGGAAATTGCCGGTGACTACACTGTACCCGCAACAGGCGAAGGCTGGAGCGACTACAAGGTGATCGAAGTGGGCAAGGCAAACCTCACTGCAGGCAAGCATGTGCTGAAACTGCAGATTGTAGGCAGCTACGTGAATATCGACTGGGTGGAATTCAAGGATGCCTCCAAGATTGAAGAACCTGTGGTTGAACCGGAAGATCCTGAAGATCCTGAAAATCCGGCCTCTATCTTTACGGGCGACCTTGCTGTCAGAATCCAGAACAGCGCAATGGCTGAATATTTCAACATGAACGGCAAACGCGTAAGCAAGTCCATGATGATGCAGAAGGCTGGTGTGTATTTGGTTCGTATTCCTGGCAAGAAGACTTACATCATCCGCACCGAAAAGTAAGATCGAATTTTAAATCATACATAACATCACAACCCGAAAAAGGTAGTCCGAGAAATCGGGCTATCTTTTTTTGCATAGGGCGACGGCGGCAGAAAATTTTCAAAAAGGTTTCTGTAATTTTTATAACAGTTTTTTAAGAGTTTGTTTACAAAAATATCCACAAAGTGTGATGAAACTCATGGTTTCTGAAATTTTCATTTTGTAGTTTAAGCCCATCATGAAAACGAAAGAAAACATCGCCGTTATCAAGCATATCGCAATTTTCTGTGGCCTTGCCGTTGTGCTGGGTTTCCTTTACGGTTAATCTGCGTTAAATGCTTTTTTCCTATGGACAAACTGTCCATGGAAACTCCTTTTCTACCCTGAAAATATCTTCCATTTGGGAATATTTTTATACCTGTAAAACCGTAAAAACGGATTGGTATGGGTATGAAAAAAGAAAATTTGAAAATCATCAAGCAGACCGTTGGCTTGCTGGCTTTTGCCGCAGTTCTTGCTCTGCCTGGAATGAGTGACGCTGCAACTGTCAAAAATCCTGTCATTTGGTCTGATTCTCCGGACCCGTCTATTGTCCGCGTGGAAGACAATTACTACATGGTGACTACCACCATGCATTATGCACCGGGTATTCCTATTTTCAAGAGTACCGATTTGGCCCAGTGGCGCACTGTTGGCTATGTGTACGAAACCCTGACCAATAACGATAACATGAACCTCAACGGTGGCAAGGATGCCTACGGTAAGGGCTCCTGGGCCTCCAGCATCCGTTATCGCGAAAGTGACGGTTACTACTACGTTTTGACTCCGTCTTATACCACCAATAAGACTCATCTTTACAAGACCAAGGATATTGAAGCCGGTCCCTGGAGTGAAATCCAGTTGCCTTTCTATCATGACCCTTCCTTGTTCTTTGATGACGATGGAACTGCATGGGTTTTCTATGGTTCTGGCGACCAGATCAGCTATGTTCAGCTGAACAACGATGCTTCTGGCGTTAAGGCTGGTGGCCGCAGCGGTAAGGTTGGCGGCGTTAGCGTTAACAAGGTTACCGGTACCACCAATTACTATGTGCAGCAGGAAGGCTCTCACATGGAAAAGGTGAATGGCGAATATTACTTGTTCACCATTTCCTGGCCTGCAGGCGCCTGCCGTACTGAAATTGTTTACCGTTCCAAGAGCCTTTTGGATGGCTTCTCCGGACGAATTTTCCTCCAGAGCAATGGCGTTGCCCAGGGTGGTATCTTTGATACTCCTGATGGCAAGTGGTATGCTCTCCTGTTCCGCGATTCTGGTCCTGTCGGCCGTATTTCTCACTTGGTTCCCACCGTCTGGAAGGATGGCTGGCCGGAACCTGCTGGCGGCACCAGAAGCGCTCCCGCAACTTTGGATTTGCCCAACGATGTTGAACCGGGCTATGGCATGGTTACTTCCGATGACTTCGACGGTGACGAACTCCCGTTGGAATGGCAGTGGAACCACAACCCGGATAACTCCAAGTGGAAACTCACCGATGGCAAGCTCCGTATTACCACTGGCCGCGTTGACAGCCGTATTACCAACGTAAAGAATATGCTGACTCAGCGTACCTTTGGCCCTAAGTGTGTTGGCCGCACCTTGGTCGATGGCGCCAACATGAAGGATGGTGACGTTGCTGGTCTCGCTGCATGGCAGGACAACAAGGGTATGGTTGCTCTCGCTAAGGAAAATGGTGGCTACAAGGTTGTAATGTACAGCGGCACCAAGGATGGTGAAAAGCGTGAAGCAACACAGAACCTTTCCGGTTCCAAGGTTTACCTCCGCGTTGACTTTGACATTCCTATCGACAAGGGTACTGCTTCTTTCTACTACAGCGAAGATGGCAGCACCTGGAACAAGATTGGTACCAACGTTTCTTTGAGCTTCGACTTGCACATGTTCGTGGGTAACCGTTTCGGCCTCTTCAACTGGGCAACAAAAACTGCCGGTGGTTCCGTTGACTTTGACTGGTTCAAGATTGGCGTGAACGAAAAGGACGAAATCTATCTGGACGACATTACTGCAGAACCGATTCCGCAGACTGCACACAATGCAACTCAGACTCCGTGGGCAATTCCTGGCCAGATTGAAGCTGAAGACTTCGATGATCCGGGTAAGGGCAAGGGTGCTGCTTCCTACTCTGAAAGCGATGCCGACAACCACGGTGATAGCAAGTATCGCGATGGCACTGGCGTTGACCTGTATGCAAAGGCAACCGGCGTGGTCGTTGGCTATATCCAGAAGGGCGAATGGTTGGAATACACCATCAACGTAGCAAAGGAAGGCGACTACACTATGTTTGCTGCAGTGGCTTCTGATGGCGGCTCTAGCTTCAGCCTTTCTATCGATGGCAAGGATATTACCGAAGAAATCGCTGTTCCTGCTGCAAAGAAGGAAGAAGGTGCAGAACAGAACTTTGATGACTATAGCAAGGTGAAAGCTAATGTGGTTCTGCCTGCTGGCGTACACGTGCTCCGCTTCACTGCAACTGCAGACTGGTTCGACGTGGACTACATCAACTTTGCTGAAGGCAAGGATGCCGAGGATCCGGCTCCGATTTTGCCTCCGGAAGATCCTGAAGCAATTGGCCAGAGCGTGAAGGGCTTGGTTGATGTGGAAGCTTCTGCAAAGTACTTCGACCTTCGCGGAAACCGCGTGAACAAGGCTTCTGCTATGAAGGCCGGCGTTTACCTGGTGAAGACCTCCAAGGGTGCTTTCCTGGAACGCGTCGAAAAGAGCCGTTAATTTAGACGCTGGCGCAGCGTAAAAAATGAGGCGCGCCTCGAAATCGCCGCTTCTAGAAATTTCATACCTCCAATAAGCCTTGTCGCAAATCCCTGCGGCAGGGCTTTTTTTGTTGAAATTCACGAAGAAAAAAGAAGGTCTCCTATGGATAACTTGTCCACGGGAATTTGTTTTAGGGTAGGGCATTTGGAAGCCTATTAAGATAATTTTTGAAAAAAACTGATGGGATAAATGGGAGATTCCATGAAAAAAAGTTTCAAATCTGTAAAGTTGGCTGCCTCTGTCTGTGGCCTCGCGATGTTTGGCCTTGCTTCTAACGCCATGGCCGATAATCCGTTTATTCAGACTTATTATTCTCCGGACCCGGCTCCGGTTGTATTTGGCGATACTCTTTGCTCTTATTCCGGTAACGATGAAGGCGGTTCTTTCTTTACCATGCACGGTTGGCGCGTGTCCTGCACCACCGATATGGTGAACTGGACCGATATGAATACCCTGATTCTCGAAGCGGGCGACTTTAATGGCAGCGCCAAAAAGAATGGTGACTGGGCAGCTCAGGTTATTCGCCGTAAAAATGCGGAAGGTGTTTACAAGTATTACTACTACGTAACCGTGGAATCGACCCGCGGTGGCCGCGCCATTAACGTGGCTGTGTCTGATTACAAGGAAGGCCCCTTTAAGGACGCCCTGAATGGCAAGCACTTGGCAGGCCCCAACTGGGACTACATCGACCCTACCGTATGGATCGATGACGATGGCCAGGCTTACCTCTACTGGGGTAACCCCAAGCTTTACTATTGCCCTCTTAAGGACAACATGATCGAATGTGACGGTAAGGAAAAGGTCACCGACATGGCTTCCTTTAACGGCAAGTATACCGAAGGTCCGTGGATTCACAAGCGCGGCAAGAAGTATTACATGATTTACGCTGCCGGCGGCATTCCGGAATCCATTGACTACTCCTGGAGTGATTCTCCCACCGGACCGTGGGAATACAAGGGCGTGATTATGCCTAGCGCCGAACCGGGTTCTGCCTTTACTGTTCATTCCGGCATTGTAGATTTCAAGGGCCGTAGCTTCTTCTTCTATCATAACCAGCGTCGCGTTCCCAGCGCAGGCGGCTATTCCCGTACTTCTGCTGTTGAAGAATTCACCTGGGGCGCCGACGGTACCATTCCCACTATCCGTATGACGGATGAAGGTGTTACCAAGCCTATCAAGAATCTTGACCCCTACGAAAAGGTTCAGGCAGAAACCAAGGCTTGGATGGATGGAATTACTGTTGATAAGGCCGGTGGTTACACCATCATCAAGAATGTGGATGTTGAAGGCAAGACCGTATTCCTTACCAACATGAATTCTGGTTCCTGGACTAAGGTCCGTTCTGTGGATATGGGTGATGGTGCAGACAATATTGTGGTTTGTACCAAGGGTGCATCCGGTGTCATTGAGCTTCACTCCGGTTCTGCAACAGGTCCGCTGATGTCTACCATCAATGTTCCTGCAAGCTCTGATTGGCAGGAAAGTTCTTTCCCTGTAACAGGCGCTGAAGGCGTTGCTGACCTGTATTTTGTTTTCAAGTCCGGCAACTTCAAATTTGACTACTGGTATATGGAAAGTACAGCACAGGCTGTTCCACAGGAACCGTTCTCCGGCAAGGCGGCTGCCATTCCTGGCATTATTCAGGCTGAAGAATTCGATAAGCCGGGCAAGGGCCGCGGAAATCAGTCTTTCAGCGACAAGGATGCTGAAAACCACGGCGATAGCGACATGCGTGCCGATGACGCTCCTTCAGTTGATCTTTACAAGAAGTCCGATGACCGCGTTGTCGTAGGCTACATTCAGGAAGGTGAATGGCTGGAATACACGGTGGATGTTGCAGAAGCTGGCGATTATACCATGTTTGCTGCAGTCGCCTCCGATGGTGGCTCCAACTTCAGCGTGTCTATTGACGGTGAAGTTGCTGTCGAAAAATTTGATGTTCCTGCCGCCAAGAAGGAAAATGAAACCGCACAGAATTTTGATGACTATGCCAAAGTTGGTGCAAATGTGAAGTTCTCCGCTGGCAAGCATATTGTGCGCATCACTGCTACTTCCGATTGGTTTGATATAGACTACTTCAACTTTGTGAAGGGAAAGGATGCCGACGATGACAAGCCTTTGTCCGGTGAAACGGAAGCATTGCGCGGATCAGTAAAATTTGTTGTTTCTTCACAGACGTTCGACGTGTTCAATATGCTGGGCAAGAAACTTGGCACTGTGCAGCTGAATGGCGAATCTGCCAAGGAAGCCCTCTCCCAGGCTGGCTTCGGCAAGGGCGTGTACATGCTCCGTAGCGCAGGCAAGAATATGATGGTGAATACTGTCAGATAGTCGAATCGGTCGCACGAAAAAATTCTCACTACTCCTTATTGAACCCTCGCGAATGCGGGGGTTCTTTTTTGCTTTTTGGGTCGCCGCCGTTGACAATCCGTCCATAGGAATGCACTGGCGAGGGTGTTTTTTGATTTGTTCTGGAAATATTTTTGTATTGGGTGTAGAAAAAAAGGATGATCTATGAATAAGAAGTTCATTTTTGGTTTGATGGCATTGTTGGGCTGCGCCTCAACTTCCCTTGCTGCTACTGAATTTTTCGTTTCACCGTCGGGTAACGACGCTGCCGAAGGTACCAAGGCTGCACCTTTCAAGACCATTGAAAAGGCCCAGAAGGCTGTTCGTGCTATTAACGGCACCATGACCGATGACATTACGGTCTACCTCCGCGAAGGAACCTACGCTCTCGCAAATACAATTAAGTTTACCGAAGCCGATGGCGGTAAGAATGGCCACTATGTGCGTTATAAGGCTTTTGGTGATGAACGCCCCTTGATTACTGGCGGTATGCCTATTACCGGCTGGACCTTGCACGATGAAAAGAATAACATCTGGAAGGCGGAAGGTGTCGATGGCCGTTTCCGTCAGCTTTACGTGAATAATCGTAAGGCAGTCCGCGCTTGTTTCCCCAATGTGATTGCTGCAAGCGACAAGGGCCTTGGCGGTTTTGACCATGACTTTGTGCGCCTTACCAAGGTGGACTCTACCGGCCGCGCCTTTGACGTGAATGCCGACTACATCAAGAATATCAAGAATATCGAAGATGTTGAAATCCACTTGATGATCGCCTGGTCCGAAAACATTTTGCGCCTTGAAAAGGCCCAAGTGAACGGCGGTACCGCAAAGCTTATTCCCAAGGATCCGGAACGTACCAAGTTGTTCCATCGCGCATACCCCATGCTGGGTACCGCCTTCATGAGCAATCCGCCCAAGCAGCAGGCTTTCTATCTTGAAAACTCCTACGACTTGATCGATGCGGAAGGGGAATGGTACCTGGACGAAAAGACCCACACTTTGTATTACAAGCCCCGTTCTGGTGAAAGCATGGCTTCCGCCAATGTGGTTGCTCCCCGCATCAATACTTTGTTCAGTGTCTTGGGTAAGGATACCAAGACCAAGGTGGGCTACATGGCTTTCGAAGGCTTGACCTTTGCCCACTCCAACTACACCCGCCCCAGCGAAGAAGGCTTCCTGGATTTGCAGGCAGCCAACTTCAATGTGGATGTCTTGCCGGATCCGGGTCGCGGAAACTGGGAAAAGCTGAACAGTAACAAGTATTTGCTGTGGCGCCCCGATGCCGCCTTCCGTGTAGAAAATGCCCATCACTTTTTGGTGCAGGGTTGCGTCTTCTCCCAGATTGCAGCTACTGGCCTTGATTTTGTTAGCGGAACAAACGACGACTTGATTCAGGGCAACGCCTTCTTTGAAGTGGGTGCCGCTGGCATTATGCTGGGCAAGTTTGCTCCCGACTCCCTCAGCGAAATTCATGAAGGTTACAACCCCTCTGACAAGGACGAGATCAGCACCCGCGATACCATCAAGAACAATCTGGTGACAAACGTGACCAACGAACATCAGGGTGCCGTAGGTATTGGCGCTGGCTACCCCCGTTACGTTGTCATTGAACATAACGAAGTTTCCTACACCTACTACTCTGGAATTTCTGTTGGCTTTGGCTGGACCAAGAAGGAAACTGCCATGACCAACAATCACATCAACTGGAACAACATCCATCACATTGCCCGCTTGCTATGCGACTCCGGTCCGATCTACACCTTGTCCAACCAGGGCACCGGCAGCGAAATCCAGCACAACTACATTCACGACAATGGAACTTCCAAGTGGGCGGACTACTGGAATGTGCCCATCTATTTGGACGAAGGCTCCAGCGGCTTTACTGTGAAGGAAAACGTGTTCAAGAATTCTCCCGCAGGTGTGGGCCAGAACCAGGCTGGACAAAATACTCTTCAGCAGACCAACGACTACTACAGCGCCGACGTTGTGAATAATGCAGGCATCGAAAAGTCTTTCCAGTACATTCGCGAAATCAAGGAAATTCCTATGGCTGATTTTACTGGCGCCATGACTCAGGAACCCTTCAAGTCTGTAATGACTTTGCCGGGCAAGATTGAGCTGGAAGATTATGATAACGGTGGCAGTGGCGTTGCTTACTCTGATAACGATCTTGAAAATCAGGGCAAGGTATACCGTGAAGACGGTGTTGACGTTGTTGGCCTCGAATGTGCCGATACTTTGAACACTGTTGATTGCAAGGGCTACGCCATTGGTTACACCAATCCGGGCGAATGGATGGAATACTCTATTAAGGCAGAATCTTCTGCTGAATATATGTTCCGTGCCCGTGTCGCAAGTGGTCTTGATGTGGCAAGCTTTATGCTGTTCGTTGACGGGTCCGCAGTGACCGATACCGTCAAGATTCCTCAGGGTGAAGACTGGGTAACCTATACCGAAATTGATGGCAAGACTGCCATGATCGAAAAGGGTGAACACATTCTCCGCGTGAAGATCACCGGTACCTATGGCAACCTTGACTGGATTCAGTTCGCCTTGACTGAGGATGATCTTGCAATTAAGCCTGCTTATCACGTGAACTTCTTCGAAGGCGCTCAGCAGTATCGTGTATACAACATGAACGGCGCTCTTCTCGGAAGCGTTTACGCCGACTCTCATGAGGTGATGGCCAAGACCCGTCAGTTCGTAAAGCAGAGCGGTATGTACGTTGTGAAGGCTGCTCGCGGTAATCAAATGTTCCGCGTCAACGTGATGAAATAGTTTTTAAAGGGCGGATTTCCTGCCAAAAATGAGGAATTTTCGCCCTATATTCCTTGCCATTGACAAGTTATCCATGAGAATAGTTGAAAAGACAAAACTTTTGGTTTAAACTTTTGGTAACTTTGTCGTGTAAACGTTAAGGAATAAAAGTTTCCTACATCACACCCGAAGGCACCCTGGGCAATCCCGCCCGGGGTGTCTTTTTTGTGTCGAAAATTTTTCGACCATCAGCCGTCAATTATCCCTTGGAAAAAAGTGTTGTGGCATTGACAATCTGTCCATAGAACGTGTGTGTAAATAGTGTTTTTTTTTCTTTAAAAAGATAAGTTTAGAGTGGGTGTAAAACGGAAGGATGGTTTTATGAAAACGAATAAATTGGCATTTGCTGCTGCGGCGGCGCTTTCTCTTTCCACTGGAGCCTTGGCTCAGAATTTTAACGAGTGGAACGGAAATCCTAAGACTTTTGGTATTAACGTGCTCACACCTCATGTGACCAGCATGCCGTACAATACGCTTGAAGAAGCCTTGAAGATGGATCGTCGTGCCTCTGAATGGTACCAGAGTCTGTCTGGCACCTGGAAGTTCTTCCATGTGGATGCCCCGGCTCAGCGTAACAACGACTTCTTTGCCGACAATTATGACGTTTCCAAGTGGGACGATATTCCGGTTCCTGGTAACTGGCAGATTTATGGCTACGACCATCCCATTTACAGTAACGTGATTTATCCGTGGAACAAGAATGACTGGATTAACCCTCCTGCAGCGCCCACAAAGTTTAACCCGGTGGGCCATTACCGCCGTAACTTTACCGTGCCCAAGAATTGGGATGGCAAGCGCATTCGCTTGCACTTCGAAGGCGTGGAATCCGCTTACTATGTTTGGGTAAACGGCAAGTTTGTGGGCTATAGCGAAAACTCCTTTACCGACCACGAATTCGATATTACCGATAAGCTTCGTAGCGGTGAAAACAACATCTCTGTGCAGGTGTTCCGCTGGTGCGATGGTTCATGGATGGAAGACCAGGACTTTATCCGACTGTCTGGTATCCAGCGTGATGTGTACATCTACGCCACTCCCAAGACTCACATTCAGGACTTCCAGGTCAATGCTTCCTTGGCAAGCAACTACACCGACGGTACTTTGAATCCTAGCATCTGGGTGAAGAACACCAATGGCTCTGCCTCCGGTTCCTACACTCTTGAAATGGGCGTATACGATGCCACGGGTGCAGCTGTTGTTACAGACAAGGCTTCCATTTCCTCTATTGCTGCAGGCGCAGAAACTAAGGTTACCTTTAACAAGACGATTCCTGGCGTTAAGCTGTGGGCTTCCGAAACTCCGAACCTCTATACCTTCGTGCTTACTTTGAAGGATGCCTCGGGCAAGACTGTACAGGTTGAAAGTAACCGTATTGGCTTTAAGAAGGTGGAATTGAAGAAGAATGCCCAGGGCATTACCCAGTTCCTGGTGAACGGCAAGCCTGTGATTTTGCGCGGTGTGGACCGTCATGAAATCGATCCGGATTACGGCCATACCATTAGCCGCGAATTGATGGAACGAGACGTGTTCCTCATGAAGCAGTTTAATATCAATGCCTTGCGTACTTCCCATTATCCCAATGACCCGTACATGTACGATCTTTGCGATAAGTACGGTATTTATGTTCTTGATGAAACGAACTTGGAAACCCACGGTGCAAACGATAAGGTTCCCAAGAGCGATGACAACTGGCGCCCCGCTTCCTTGGAACGTATCAGCTCCATGATTCAGCGCGACAAGAACCACGCTTCCATTATTATTTGGTCCTTGGGTAACGAAGCCGGCTACGGTGATGTTTTTGCCTCCATGCGCGAATATGCCCATCAGGCAGACCCGTCTCGCCCGGTGCATTACGAAGGCGACAACAACAATGCCGACGTTCAGAGCTGCATGTATTGTAGCGACTGGACTGCCGCCACCTACAACAACAATAACAAGCCCTGGATGCTTTGCGAATACGAACACGCCATGGGTAACTCCGTGGGTGAACTGAAGGAATATGTAGACGCGTTCTACAGCAACCCCCGCGTTTTCGGTGGTTTCATTTGGGACTTTATCGACCAGGGCTTGCGCCGCAACGGTACCAAGTACTTTAATTTCGGCGGCCTCTGGGGCGATCAGCCTAACGACGATAACTTCTGCGCCAATGGCCTGGTTCTTCCGGATCGTACCTTGCAACCCGAAATGTGGGAAGTCAAGCACCAGTACCGTAACGTAGTTGTTCGCGACAAGGGAGCCGCAAAGGGTGCTGTTGAAATTGAAAACCGTTTTGACTTCGTGAACCTGAAGGACTATGCCACTGCAGTTTGGACCCTGAAGGAAGATGGCAAGGAAGTGGCCAAGGGCACTCTTTCTAGCACTCAGCTTGATGTTGCTCCTTTGTCTAAAAAGGAAATTACCATCGATCTCAAGAAGCCCACTCTCAAGGCTGGCTCCGAATACTATCTGGATATTGATTTCCAGTTGAAGAACAAGCAGGATTGGGCCGACGTTGGCTTTAGCATTGCCCACGAACAGTTCATGGTGCAGCTGGGTCAAGATAAAGTTCCTCAGTTGGATTTCACCAGCTTGCCCAAGCACAAGGTTTCCGAAGGCAATGGCAAGGCTGTTGTTGAAGGCAATGATTTCTCCGTTACCATCAATACAGCAAATGCAACCATCGAAGATTACAAGCTGGGAGATGTGCAGCTGATTTCCGCAGGTGGCGTTCCTAACTTCTGGCGTGCTCCTACCGACAACGATAAGGGCTACAACATGGAAAAGGAAAGCGGTGTCTGGCGCAAGGCCGGTAGCACTCGCAAGGTGAACAGTTCCAAGGTCACCAAGGTTTCTGATAACGAAACTCGCTTCGACTTTGACCTGGGTATTTCCGCTGGCTACTCTACCATGAAGCTTAGCTATACCGTTTACGGTTCTGGCGATATCCTGGTGGATTACACCTTTACCCCGGATGCAGCACAACCTGCAATTCCCAATGTGGGTACCCTCTTCACCATTCCTGGCGGCTTTGAAAAGGTCCAGTGGTATGGCCGCGGTCCCAGCGAAAACTATGTGGGTCGTCGCGAAGGTAGCTATGCAGGCGTTTACAAGGCCAATGTAGATGACTTCTTTGTTCCCTACATGGAAGTGGGCGAAACTGGCCAGCGCAGCGATGTGAAGTGGATGATGATGACCAATGCGCAGGGCAAGGGCCTTATGGTTGTTGGTTCTCCCCGTATGGAATTCAACACTTTGCATTACACTCCGGAACAGTTGACTGACGTGAAGCTGCCTTGGGATTTGAAGCGTGACAAGGATATTACCCTCCGCGTAGACCTGCAGCAGATGGGCCTTGGCGGCATCAACAGCTGGGGCGCAAAGCCTCTGGACAAGTACAGACTGTTTGCAAAGAATACCTTCAAGCACAAGTTCCGCATTACTCCGGTTCGTGGCCTGATGGAAGATCCTAATGAACTTGCAAACATCGGTTTCCCCAACTTGGAAACCAGCATGATTACCAACGTGAAGTATCCTTCCATTGAATACGGCGAAGTGAAGCAGGAAGCTTTTGTTGAAAACGTATTCCCGGGTACCATCCAGATGGAAAACTTCGACAAGGGCGGCGAAGGCTTGAGCTATCACGATGCCGATATGGTGAATGAAGGTGGCCTCTATCGCGAAGATGACGGAGTCGACATTGTTAAGGCTGGCGAAGGCTTGGCAATTGGCTATACTCAGACTGGAGAATGGTTGGAATTTACCGTTGATGTGAAGGAAGCCGGTAATTACCTGTTCCGCGCCAACGTGGCTAGCGGTCTGGAAGGCAGTGGCTTTAAGCTTTACATGGATGGCAAGGCTGTAACGGATGCTGTTGAAGTGCCGAAGGGAGCCGATTGGGATACCTATGGTACTGTTGATGGAAAAATTGGCGCAGTTACTGCCGGCAAGCATGTGCTGAAGGTTGAAATTACAGGTGCCTATGCAAATATCGACTGGATTCGCTTTGGTCTCGATGAAGAGTATTTGCCTATTCACAACCGCGTTGAAATGAACGTTAGCGAACCTCAGGACTTCTATGTATTCAACGCAAAGGGCAAGATGCTCACCAAGATGAATGCTGTAGACTTGAACGGTGTTCGTGAACAGATGCAGGCCATGGGTATGCAGCCCGGTGCCTACATAGTTCGCAGTGCAAATGGTGCTATCAAGCAGGTTATGAAGCTGACCCGATAATAAGCGCCTAGCAAAAAAGTTGCTCCTATTCATAATCCCGTTTCCTAGAGATTATGAAGAAAAAGTCACCGGTTCGCCGGTGGCTTTTTTATGCTCCGGGTCGATGGAAAGTTCCGCGCTTTTTGAAAACTACACCTTTGAAAACCTTGCAAAAATGGTTTGTAGGAATCGCGAACCCTTTGACAAACTGTCCATGAGACTTTGTTCATAGCTGTTGGAATCATGGTTTTGAAGGGGTATCTTTATGCTTGTGAATGTGGGCAAAAAGAGGTCTTTATGTTTTCTAGAAATTTGCTGTTCGGTTTGGGTCTGGGTTTTGCGACTCTCACCATTCCTGGTTTTGTTGCTCCCGTGGTGGCGGCACCTACAACATCCCATGTACTTTGGTACAATAGTGATGCCGGTACCACGTTTACCAACGCATTGCCTATCGGTAACGGCTATATGGGCGGCATGGTCTATGGCGGTGTCAGCAAGGACGTCATCAACCTGAACGAAGGTACCGTCTGGAACAGTGGCCCCGGCAGCAACAACAAGAGCGGTTCTGCAAGCAAACTTGGCCAAATTCGTAATGCCCTTTTCTCCGGGGATTACAAAACCGCTGAAGATATGACAGGTAGTTTTTCTACCTATGACATTGCAAAGTTCCAGCCTGTAGGCGACTTGGTTCTGGATTTTGGTCACACGGGTACAGATTACCGCCGTGAACTGGATTTGGAAACCGCCATCGCCAAGACCACTTATACCTCTGGTGGCGTCAAGTATACCCGCGAATATTTTGCGAACTATCCTGATAACGTCATCGTCATTCGCATTTCTGCAGACGCAACCGGCAAGGTAAACTTTAGTGCTTCCCTCACAACGCCCCATACCAACAAGAGCATCAAGAATGTAGGTTCCGATGCGTTAACTCTAGATGCCACCATCAATTCCATCAAGTTCCAGACCCGCTTTGTGGTAAAGGCCGACGGCGGTAAGGTTTCCGCAGGTTACAATTCTGTCAAGGTTGAAGGCGCAAATTCCGCCTACATCATCTTGAATACAGGTACAAACTTTGTCTCCTTCAATAACGTTTCCGCAAACGCCGGTGAACGCGCCGAAGCTGCTGTCACTGCTGCCAGCAAAAAAACTTATGACCAGCTGAAGGCTGCCCACTTGAAGGATTATCAGGAATTGTACAACCGAGTGCGTTTGAACCTGGGTACTCCCGCTTCCAACGCAGGCAATATTACCTCCAGCCGCGTCAAGGCATTTAATACCACCGACGACCCTTCCTTCGTGGAACTTTACTACCAGTTCGGTCGTTACCTCATGATTTCCAGTTCCCGTAAGGGTGGCCAGCCCGCTAACCTTCAGGGCATCTGGAATAACGAAATGAATCCTTCCTGGGGTAGTAAGTACACCACCAACATCAACTTGGAAATGAACTATTGGATGGTGGAATCCGCCAACCTTCAGGAATGCGGTGTGCCGCTGTTTGACAAGATCAAGTCTCTTGTTTCTCAAGGTTCTAAGAGTGCCAAGGAAATTTGGGGAACAGACCGCGGTTGGGTTGTCCATCATAATACCGACCTTTGGAACCGCACGGGACCTGTGGATGGTTCCTGGGGCGTGTGGCCTTCTGGCGCAGGCTGGCTCAGCACCCACCTGTGGGAACATTACCTTTTCACTGGGGATAAGCAGTTCCTGAAGGATGCCTACTCCACCATGAAGGGCGCCGCTGAATTCTACCTCACCACCATGGTGGAGGAACCGGTTTCTGGTCACAAGTATTTGGTCACTGCACCTAGCGATTCTCCGGAAAATACCCACGGTGGCTACAACGTCTGTTTTGGCCCCACTATGGACATTCAGATTGCTCGCGACGCCTTCAACAACGCAATTGAGGCTTCCAAGATCCTGGGCGTAGATGCAGACCTCCGTGCAGATTTTGAAGCTGCAGTGAAGAAGCTTCCGCCTAATCAGATTGGTAAGTATGGCCAGCTGATGGAATGGTTCGAGGACTGGGATGATCCCCGTAGCGATCACCGACATGTTTCCCACCTTTACGGCCTTTTCCCCAGTGCCCAGATTTCTGTGGATGGAACTGCCAAGGAAGCCGAGGCTGCAAAGACCACTTTGACCCAGCGTGGTGACAATGCTACCGGTTGGTCCTTGGCTTGGAAGATCAACTTGTGGGCTCGTCTTCAGGATGGCGATCATGCCTATAAGCTGGTTCGTAACCTCCTTACTCCGGACCGTACCTACAATAACCTTTTTGACGCCCATCCGCCTTTCCAGATTGATGGTAACTTCGGTGCTGTTTCCGGCATTAACGAAATGTTTATCCAGAGTCAGGGCGGCAAGATTCGCGTTTTGCCGGCACTTCCTTCCAAGTGGGGGAGCGGTAGCATCGCAGGTCTCAAGGCCCGTGGCGGCGTGACCGTGGATTCCATGGCTTGGAATAACGGCAAGTTGACCTACCTTGGTTTGAGCACTTCCAACAAGGATAACCTGAATATTGAATACAATGGCAACTTGGTCAGTACCACCACTATGGCTGGCGGCAAGTACGAATTTGATGGTAACCTGAAAATGACCAACGAACCCTTCGAGGCTGTGGTTCTCCCCGCTACTATTGAAGCGGAAGATTATGTGGCCATGGATGGCGTGGTCATTGAACCGGACGAATCAGGCGAACCTAACATCGGCTGGATTGAAGACGGCGACTGGTCGGAATACCTGGTGAAGGCTCCTGTGGCTGGTAAGTATATCGTGAAAGTTCGTGTGGCTTCCGGTGCCGACGAAAACAGCACCATTACTGTTTCTAACGAAGCGGGAAAGGCCCTCGCAACTATTACAGTAGATGCCTCCAAGACGGATGGCTGGAATGACTGGTACGAAGAATCGGCCTCTATCGAGCTTCCTGCCGGCGAACAGACTCTCCGCTTTACCTACAACGGTGATGGCTTCCTCATGAATGTGGACAAGATCGGCTTTGAGGCCGACCCCATGGCGATTCCGGAAGTTGCCGCACGCAGCGTCAATTCCCTGGAAGTTTCCCGTGTTCCCATGGCCCGCGCAAGTGTCGCCCTTATGGTGAAGGCCCCTGCCGGCGAAAGCTATACCGTCCGCCTTTTGGATGTGGATGGCCGCCAGGTGGGTGTCTCCCGCGGAATTGGTTCCAACGGTACAAACCTGGTAGAATTTGGCGCATCGGAAAGGCTTCCTAGGGGCAATTATATCGCCATAGTCCGTTGCGGTTCCCGCCAGAAGTCTCTGCGCTTGTCCGCATTCTAAAAATCAAGGGAAAATGCCTAAAAACGGCTTTTATCCCATTGACAATATGTCCATAGAAGGTGTGGTTTCGCCATGCCTTTTTTAGTGATAAACGGGTAATTTTAGGCATAGGTTGAATAAAAGGAGATGTTATGTTTGGGTTGAAAAAAACATTAAGTTTTGCCGCTGTAGCTGCAGCCATGTTTGCGGTTCAGGCAAATGCTCACCCCGATAGCTTGGTGCTTACGCCCCCTCTGGGCTGGAACAGCTGGAACGTGTTCCACGAAAACATTAACGAGAACCAGATCAAGGAAGTTGCCGACGCCATGGTTTCTTCTGGCCTTCGCGATGCAGGTTACATCTATCTGAACTTGGATGACAACTGGATGGATACCAAACGCGATGCCAATGGTGACCTTCAGAACCATCCCAAGACTTTCCCCAGCGGTATGAAGGCTCTGGCCGATTACATTCATAAGAAGGGGCTCAAGTTCGGTGTTTATGGCGACCGCGGTAAACGTACCTGCCATCACTATAACAGCAACTGGGACAGTGAAAACGGCTCCTACATGCACGAAGATCAGGACGCCAAGAAGTTTGCCGAATGGGGCGTTGACTACCTGAAGTACGATAACTGCGACCCGGCTCCCGGTTCCAACCAGGAAGCGGATTACACCCGTATGAGTAAGGCTCTCCGTAATTCCGGCCGTGACATCGTGTTCAGTATTTGCGCCTGGGAATATAAGGACTGGATGCCGAAAATTGCCCACCTGTGGCGTACCACTTTCGATATCGGCCCCGAATGGCGTTCTACCTCTTGGTACCGCGGCGTTTATGAAATTATCGACGCCAACAACAAGTACTGGCAGATTGCAAAGCCGGGTAACTGGAATGACCCGGACATGCTGGAAGTGGATAACAGAAACCTGACTTATGAAGAACAGAAGTCCCAGATGACCATGTGGTCCATTATGGCGGCTCCTATCATGATCAGTTCCGATGTCCGCAAGATGAGCGACCAGGTGAAGGACCTTTACCTGAACAAGGATATGATTGCCATTAACCAGGATTCCCTGGGCGTTCAGGGCCATCGCATTTCCAATGTGGACGGCAAGCAGGTCTGGACCAAGCCCTTGCGCAATGGTGACCTCGCTGTAGCCCTCCTGAATGACAATACCTCTACCCAGACTATCGAAGTTAACTTTAAGGATATTGGCGTAGAAGGCGAGGTGGAAGTCCGTGATGCTTGGCAGAAGAAGGATCTTGGTCCTAGATCTAGTGTTTCGGCAGAAGTTCCTGCTCACGGTTCTGTGTTGCTACGCCTTGTTGTAAAGCCGGTTCCCCGCGAACCGTTCAAGGGCAAGCCCTTTGCCATTCCGGGCAAGATTGAAATGGAAGATTTCGACATTTCCGGTACTGGCGCAGGTAACACTTCCTTCTACGAAAAAGATGCAGAAGATCACGGCGAAACCGATTACCGTAAAGGTACTGGCGTAGACATCTACAAGAAGGCTACTGGCTACATTGTTGGCTACAACCAGGAAGGTGAATGGCTGGAATACACTGTAAACGTTGCTGAAACAGGAGAATACACCATGTTTGCCGCTGTTGCCTCCGCCAACGAAACCTCAGGTTTCAAACTCTCTATGGATGGTGAAGACATTACCAAGGAAATCACCGTTCCGAAGGCAGTTTCTGGTGAAGATAATTATGATGACTACAACAAGGTTGAAGCCAAGGTGAATCTGACAAAGGGTGAACACATTCTTCGATTCACTGTGACTGGCGACTGGATGGATATCGACTACATCGACTTCACCAGTGATGGTGTTGACCCGAACCCCATTTGCAAGGACGCCGATGGCAACGTGGTTGATTGTACACAAGCTATTTCTGGCGCAGTCAACTTTGTTGCAAATTCTGCCCGCGATTTCAATGTGTTCTCTGCAACCGGTAAGCACTTGGGTCGCATCAATATGGTTGGCTCTAGCCGAGTTGCCGCAGAATCTATGAAGTCCGCTGGTTTTGCAAACGGTGTCTACATGGTCCGCGAAGTCAATGGCTTCAAGACCATGCAGGTACAAGTAAAGTAATTGTCTGACGAAGCATGGTAAGACATTAAAGTTCCGGGAGAAATTCCGGAACTTTTTGCTATTGATAAATCATCAAAGGAAGTTTTCGCAAAGGGCTTTTTTATGGCGCTTTATGAAAATATCTTTGATGTTGTGAGGTTGCCGTGGTGGGCTCCTCTTGGTTAGCGAGTGTTTTTGGGAAAACCTCGTATAGGGAGAAAAAAAATGGGATTTTCTAAGGTTTTAAAAGCGGCCTCCGTGGCAGCTTCCATTGCGGCAATATCTGCCACCAGTTCCTTCGCAGTTACAAATCAGTTCCGTGGTACAAACTGGGCTGACAAACGCGACAACTTCGTTTCCGATGTGTTGAAACTTTCCGGTATGACCGGAACTGAAGATTATCAGGCTGCCTATGCGCTGTCCGATCGTGTCATGAGCCAGTTTGTAGAAAAACTGGGCATCAACAGTTTGCGCATTCCTATTAACGAACCTACCGCTTCCAAGAATTGGAGCGCCTACAAGGGCATTATTGATGGTATTTTGGCTCATGGCCGTATGCTTATCGGTTACTGGGGCCCTGCACAGCCCGCTGGCCCCAAGAATATGGACGACTGGTGGAAAATGTGGGATACCGTTGTCAAGGAATACGGCAGCAATCCCGATGCCTATTTTGAAATATTTAACGAACCCCACATGTACAGCAAGACTGAACTTCGTGACTTGTACGCAAAGTGGCTGGCCCGTTATCCGGATCTTCCCCGCGATCACGTTTTGCTGGATGGTTCCGGCCTGGCATGGAATGTGCCTGATATTGCCGACGACCCCCGCTTTGACGGTTGCCTTTTTGCAGTGCACGAATACACCTTCTGGAACATGAGTATTACCACCGAACAGGGCTGGATGAACAGTTTCAAGGGCAAGGTGGGCAAGTATGCCGACCGCACCGTGGCTACCGAATGGGGTGGCGCCATGGGCCCTGGTGACAAGAACGGTGTCCATTACGAAATCATGGATTACAACGATCCCAATCCTAAGAATTACTTCATGGCTTACATTCGCGGCATGTCCGAGCAGCTGCGTCAATGGAAGATGGGTAGCTTCTACTGGGTGGGCCTCCGCGATGGGGACTGGTACAGCATGGTGACCCGTTCTGGGGAAGGTGCCAACACCACCTTGAATATTGTGAACCAGTCCGGTGTAGACCGCATGCAGTATTCCTGGACTGACACTGTTGAAGTGAAGCCTGTTCCCCAGGAACCGTTCAAGGGCCAGGCTCTCGCCATTCCTGGAACCATCCAGATGGAAGACTTCGATATTCCGGGCGTAGGCAAGGACAATGATTCCTACAAGGATGATTCTGAGAACCACGGTGATTCCGACTACCGTAAGGATACCGGCGTCGATTTGTACGCAAAGTCCAATGACCGCATTGTGGTGGGTTATAACCAGGCTGGCGAATGGCTGGAATACACTGTGAACGTCGCTGAAGATGGTGATTATACCATGTTTGCCGCCGTTGCCTCTGCAAATAATACTTCTAGCTTCAAGCTGTCCATGGATGGCAAGGACATTACCGATACCATCAAGGTTCCCCAGGCTACCGCTGGCGAAGATAACTACGATGATTACAATAAGGTCAGTGCAAACGTCACCCTGACTAAGGGTGAACATATCATGCGCTTTACTGTTACGGGTAGCTGGATGGATATTGACTATATCAACTTCGTAAAGGGCAAGGATGGCGAAGACGATTCTCCCATTCCTGGTAAGGAAGAAGAAAAGAAGGAAGAAGATGACAGTCAGTCTATCGGTTTCGCAGGCTCCTTGAACCTTGATTTCTCCGCATCCCAGGAATTCAATGTGTTCGCCGTTACCGGTAAGCACCTTGGTCGCGTCCAGCTCACAGGCTCCACTGCACAGGAACTCTCCAGTTCCCTCAAGGACGCAGGCTTTGCCAACGGCATGTACATGGTTCGTGGAAATCACGGCAATGTAACTCGCGTGCAGGTTAAGTAGTCTTGGGCTTATTCGCTAAGCCTAGAAGATCCTTTCATACACACTCCAGAAACCTTCCCCAGAAATGGGGGAGGTTTTTTGCAAAAAAAAGAACTTTTGGTTCCGTTGTTCTAAATGCTCCCGAAAATTTCTTGGGATTGCTGCTGTAGATCAGCCCGTAGTTGCCGAAGACGTAGCTAAGGTTGTCAAGGAAGATCCCCGTGCAGATCGCGCCAAGGAACGCTTTGAACGCAAGGATGCCAAGAAGGCGATTATGGCTGACCGTGATGCTGCCAAGGCTGAACGTAAAGCTAACCGCACAAAAGACATATAATGCCATAATCAATCACAAGAAAACCACAGAATTCGTTCTGTGGTTTTTGTTTTTTTGCAGAAAGCCTATGCCAAGCCAGGTTGGAAACGACTTTCGGCATTACAAAAAAGTACGGAGTCTGTTGCCAGGCTCCGTACGGGGGTGTTTTTGGGTGTTTTTGGGGCTCTACTTCTTCATGAATCTCAGGGTCTGCTTCTTGCTGCCCTGCTTGATATTCACGAAGTACTGACCTGCCGGCAACATTTCCACGGAGACCGTGTGGTTGCCTGCGTCAAAATTCTTTACTTCCCTTGCCACGACCTTACCCAGGACGCTTACGATTTCCAGGCTGACTTCGCCAGCGGAAGGAATGCTCAGCATGAGGGAAGAGTTCTTAACCTCTGCATGGAAGGCTGCGCTCTGGCCCATGGCTTCAATGCCCATGCCCGGAACACTGCTGGAGGACTGTGCCGGCCATACGGTATTGCTGGAGGAAGATGCGGGCATCGGAGCACTGCTGGAAGACTTCGGCTGCGGAGCGCTGCTAGAAGACTTGGGCTGCGGTGCTATGCTGCTGGAGCTTGCCACAGGGGAGGCTTCGTTATCTACGGGCACCTTGCCGGTGAAACGTTCCTGACCCTTTCTAGTGAGGGCGAGGATCAGCATGCCATCCTGGGAGTAAATGTTGTTTTCGGTAAGGTCTACGCGGTTGCCGTCGAAGGTCCAGTCACCCTTGCCCCAGCGGGAGGAATTAAAGGTGTCGAAATTGTCGGTCCAATCCAAGGTAAAGTCGGAACCGTTGGGACCCTGGCCCGGAGTGTACTTGTAACGCTTCACCCAGTTGATGAACTGGAACACCGGCAACTGGTCTGTGGCAAAGTTGCCGACCCATTCCACGGATTCAGAGGACCACAAGTTGAAGCGGATGCCCTGTGCCTTGGTCAAGTTTGAAACCTGGCCGCCAACATCCTTACGAACTTCCTTGCCGTCCAGAGTCCAGCGGACATAATCCGGGGTCCATTCCAAACCGTAAGTATGGAAGCCTGCGTTTGCTGCGGGGCTAACAGAGTGATGCTTTTCGCTAGTGACCTGTGCACCGGCTCTACCGGTGATGATGTTGGACTGGAAGCTGCCCGGATTCTTGCCCAGGACTTCAATGTCCACTTCCACCCAGGGGCGGCCATCGGCAATTTCGGAGCCGTTGGCATAGAGGAACATGGAGCTGACGGTTCCGGAGATTGCGCCCATGTACATACGGGCTTCGTACTTGCCGTACATCCATTCGTCAAGGCTGTAAAGTTCTGCGCCGGAAAAGTCTTTTGCCATTGCGTTACCCATAAAAAGAACAGAAACTGCTGCCGCTGCGGCTAATTTCTTGAGACTCATAGTGTCCTCTCTTGGTTTTTCCCATACGTTGTCTAAAAATAAAATGAACTATGTGCTCAGAATTCGCTTGCAAGATTTAAAACAAACAGAGTGTATCAACTGTGTTTGTTTTTAGTCACTTTTGGATAAAATGTCCATGGGATAAGCAAAAAAACAGCTAAAATTCGCCGCTTTGTGAAATAACTTTAACAAAAAGGAAGTTTGGGATATCCCCAAAAGGAGTGATTTATGAGTAAGATTATTTCTATCGCCATTGCAGGTCTCGCTGCTGCATCCGTTTCCCATGCAGCTCTTGCTGATGGTGGCGCCAAGTTCCTCGGCAACATTACAACCAGTAGCCAGATTCGCTCCGATATGGGAACCTACTGGAACCAGATTACCAACGAAAACGGTTGTAAGTGGGGGTCTATCCATTCTACCGATGCCAATGGCAATAGCGTATTCAATTTCAACGGCTTTGATAGCTGCGAAAATGGTTATAAGTGGGCTAAGGCTGAACCGGGCCGTACTTTCAAGTTCCACGCCTTGATCTGGGGTTCCCAGAAGCCTAATTTCCTCTGCACCAAGAAGAACCCGGGCATTACCAAGGAAAAGACCTTGAAGTACATTACCGAATGGTTCGATGCCGTGGCAGCTAAGTTCCCGGATCTTGAATACATTGATGTTGTTAACGAAGCAATCTGGTCTGGTGACCCGGTGAACGGTAACTATCACTCTGGCTATAGCAAGCCTGCTGCAGGTGCCGAAGGCATCAGTACCGACGACCCGGAATGTGGAGGCACCTATATCGTTCAGGCTTTGGGTGGAGACGACATCGTCAACAACAAGCACCAGTACAATTTCGTGAAGAAGGCTTTCGAAATGGCCCGTGAACGCTGGCCCAAGGCAAAGCTCATCTATAACGACTATAACACCCTCTCTTGGCAGATGAACGAAGGTATCGAAATGGTGCAGACCCTGCTCAAGAACGGCGCTCCCATCGACTTCTACGGCCAGCAGGCCCATGACTGTAAGGGTATGAGCAAGTCTGATTTCGAAAGCAAGCTCACCCGAATCCATAACGAAACTGGTCTTCCGTTGCTGATCTCCGAATACGATATCGGCGAAGCTGACGACCAGAAGCAGAAGAATGACTATGCAAACCAGATTCCGTTCATGTGGGAAACCCCGTGGATCGGCGGTATCACCATCTGGGGCTACATCAATGGTGCCACCTGGGCTGCAAATACCGGTATCATGGAAAAGGACGGCAGAAAGCGTCCGGCAATGGTTTGGCTTGAAGAATATTTCGCAAATAACCTGGACAAGGGTAAGAACGAAACTGCTACTCCTATTGAACCCGTTCCGCAGGAACCGTTCAAGGGTGCTCCTATTGCAATTCCGGGCAAGGTTGAAGTGGAAGACTTCGATAAGTCTGGCGTAGGTAAAGATGAAGCTGGCAACAGCAACATTTCCTACAGCGAAAAGGATTCCGAAAACCACGGTGATGTAAAGGACTACCGTGCAGACGCTGCTGGCGTTGACCTTTACAAGAAGGCTACCGGCATTATCCTCGGTTACACCCAGGCTGGCGAATGGCTGGAATACACCGTAAACGTGGCTGAAACCGGTACCTACACCATGTTTGCCGCTGTGGCTTCTGCTGGTGGCTCCGCATTCTCCCTCTCCATGGATGGCGAAGCTATCACCAAGACCATCGAGGTCCCCAAGGCTGCTGAAGGTGAAGACAACTACGATGACTACAACAAGGTCACCGCAAACGTGAACCTCACCGCAGGTAAGCACGTCCTCCGCCTCAACATCGAAAAGGACTGGATGGATATCGACTACATCACCTTCAAGGCCGGCGAAAATGCCGAAGATGATGAGCCCATCACCAAGGACCCCTCCGCAGCCATCAAGCCTGTTGTGCAGAATGCCCAGCTTAACACGGTCGCCCGCGATGACTACGACCTGTTCACCATGGATGGTGCTTTTGTAAGCCGTCTTACCGCCTACGGTATGGATGCCGCTGTTGAAACGGTCAAGCAGAATGGTGCTGGTGTGGCCAAGGGTGTTTACTTCCTCCGCTCCAAGGCCACGGGCAATCTTCAGACCGTCCGTATCGCAAAGTAAGCGAAAAGCTTGAAAAACCATAAAATATGGCTCCTTTCGGTAGAAAGGGGTCGTTTTTTTATGGATAGACGTAGATAAATTGTGTGGAAAAAACTTTTTACTGTTGTCTAGAAATGACTGAAAATGCCTGAATTTATGTAAAAAACGATGATTTTGCCTGTTTCTTTGCGGTATGGACAATTTGTCCATAGAACCATGGCGCAGATGGGGTCCGATATTCCATTTTGGAGGATAGATT
This sequence comes from Fibrobacter sp., assembly GCA_024399065.1. Taxonomy (NCBI): domain Bacteria; kingdom Pseudomonadati; phylum Fibrobacterota; class Fibrobacteria; order Fibrobacterales; family Fibrobacteraceae; genus Fibrobacter; species Fibrobacter sp. The sequence goes on from JAKSIB010000001.1 coordinate 187,231, forward strand.
TGAATTCAGGTGTATGGGTAAAACCCATAAAAAGGATGGATGTAGTATGAAAAAACAAATTTCTCTTGCTGCGATTGGGTTGGCTACAGCTATGGCTGTGCCGGCTTTTGCTGGTCCGGGTCTCGCCGATGGAGCTGCAAAGTTCGTCGGTAACATTACACAGTCTAACACCGCTCCTGGTCCTAACGATACGTACACCAAGCTGTGGAACCAGGCTACTGCTGAAAACGGCTGTAAGTGGGGCTCTATCGAAGGCACCCGCGGCCGCTACAACTGGGCTGGTTGCGATGCAGCCTATAACTGGGCAAAGAACAACGGCGGTCACTTCAAGTTCCATGCTCTTCTCTGGGGTTCTCAGTATCCTGGCTGGCTCGAAAGCTTGAGCGTCGATGATACCAAGAAGGCCATTACCGCATGGTTTGATGCTGTAAAGCAGCATTATCCCGATCTTGAAATGATTGACGTGGCAAACGAAGCTATTCGTACTGGCAATGGTCAGTATCATTCCAACTATACCAAGACCAAGATTATCCAGGCTATGGGTGGCGATAACAATGGTGACTACGCCTTCCTTACCACAGCTTTCAAGATGGCTCGTGAACGTTGGCCCAAGGCAATCTTGATCTATAACGACTATAACACCATTCAGTGGAACGTGGACCAGGGTATCAACCTGATCAACACCATCAGAAAGAATGGCGCTCCTGTTGACGGTTACGGCCTCCAGGCTCACGACTTGATGAGCCAGGGTGGTGGCGCCAACGGTACTGGTGGCGGTGGCGCTTGCCTTGCTTACAGCACCTTCAAGTCCACCATGGAAAAGATCCATAGCCAGACTAACAACTTCCCGATTTTCATTTCTGAATACGACATTCCTACCACGGATGATAACGTTCAGGAACAGTGCATTAAGGAACAGTTCTCCTACTGGTTTGAAGATCCTTATGTAGCCGGCATTACTTTCTGGGGCTACATCTATGGTCAGACCTGGCTCAACTGTAACAATACTGCAAATGGTTGCTCCGGTCTCATCAAGAATGGTCAGGACCGTAAGGCTATGACCTGGTTGAGAAACTATCTCAAGTCCAACAAGGGTGTGAACACCACTGGTCTCGCAGGTGGCACCGTGGTTGATCCTGAACCGCAGACCCCGTATGGCGGCAAGGCTGCTGCAATTCCGGGCAAGATTGAAGCCGAAAACTTCGACGTTCCGGGTAAGGGCGTTAACGCAGACGGTACTTCTAACCAGTCTTACAGTGTTGCAAACAGCGGTAACGGCAACTCCGACTACCGTAAGAACGAATCCCCCAACCTCTATAAGGGTGCTACTGGCGTCGTCATTGGTTACAACAACAACGACAACTGGTACGAATACACTGTAGAAGTTGCTGAAACTGGTACTTACACCATGTACGCAGCTGTTGCTTCTGGTGCAGGTGGCGCATTCACCCTCTCCATGGATGGCAAGGCTATCACCGAAAGCATTAGCGTTCCTGCAGCAGTTGGTGGTACCGACGTGTTCACCGAATACAACAAGGTCTCTGCTGATGTGAACCTCACCGCAGGCAAGCACATCCTCCGCCTCACTGTTGCCAAGGAATATTTCGATATCGACTACATGACCTTCGTCAAGAAGGGTGAGGCTGATCCGGAACCGCTTTCCAGCTCCTCTAACGACGTTCCGACTACCACTACTTCTAGCTCTTCTGGAACAACTCCGGGCGTTGCTGGCTCTAGCTCCTCTGCTGTCATGGCAATTGGTGTAAGCCTCGACTATGAGTTCGAAACTCTCCAGGCCTTCGACGTGTTCGATGTGAACGGCATGTTCATGGGTCGCCTCAGAGCTTACAGCTTCAACCAGGCTATCGAAACTGTCAAGTACAGCGACGTGAAGTTTGCTAACGGTACGTACTACGTCCGTAATAAGGATACCAAGCAGATGCAGTCCTTCCGCATCGCTAAGTAAAGTTTAGGACCAGTTCCTTCAAGAACCTAATCCAAAACACCAAACAAAATGTCCTAAGGCGAATGTCTTAGGGCATTTGTTTTTTTATGCGTGGGGAGTGCCTTTGCGCTGCTCTCGGCTTGCATGTCATGGACACTATGCGCCAGTCGTCCTGGAGCGTAGCGATCGGAACTCAATAGGGGCCAATAGATGGTTAAATAGCGTATTTTGCTATGTTAATTATTATAACTATATCAATTAATAGAACTAAAAACCCATAAACTACGGACTTTTTTCAAAAAATAAACTTTTTTATCCTTGCAACCCTTGGAAAAACCTACTACATTTGTCCAAGCATTTCACGGGGCAGGGTGCCCCGGAATAACTAACAAAAGGATTTACATGAAGACCATTACGGTAAACCCGAAGAACGTCGAACGCAAGTGGAAGCTTGTGGACGCCGCTAACAAGCCGATGGGTCGCGTGGCAACTGAAGTTGCTCGTCTCCTCATGGGTAAGCATAAGGCCATCTTCTCCCCGAACGTCGATACTGGCGATTTCGTGGTTGTGATCAACGCTGAAAAGGTTGCTGTGTCTGGCAACAAGAACCTGCAGAAGGAATACTTCCACTACACTGGCCACATCGCTGGTGAACGCTGGATCAACTTCGCAGATCTCTTGGCTAAGCACCCGACCGCACCGCTCGAAGCCGCTATCTGGGGCATGCTCCCGCACAGCGCTCTCGGTCACAAGATGATCAAGAAACTCAAAATCTATGCCGGTGCAGAACATCCGCACGCAGCACAGAATCCTGAAGTCGTAGACTTGTAAAACGGAGGATACCTATATCGCTACCGCAAAGAATAAGAAGATCTACCGTGGCACTGGCCGTCGTAAGAACGCTATCGCTGCTGTGATTTTGAAGCCGGGTACCGGCAAGCGCACTATCAATGGTCGTGATTTCAAGGATTACTTCCACTCTGAAGTGCAGAACATGATTGCAAATCTTCCGTTCGCCATCCTCGGCAACGCAGAAGAATGGGACGTCGAAGTTACCGCTCGTGGCGGTGGCATCGCTGGCCAGATGGGCGCTGTCCGTCTCGGCATCTCCCGCGCACTGGTTGCTAACGACGCAGAAGTGAAGCCGGCTCTCAAGAAGGAAGGCCTCATGACTCGCGACGCTCGTGCTGTTGAACGTAAGAAGTTCGGCCGCAAGAAGGCTCGTAAGCACTTCCAGTTCTCCAAGCGCTAATCTTTACGATTTCGTTTGGAAAAGCGAATGCTTTTCAAAAGACGCTCTGCTCACGCAGGGCGTTTTTTTTGTCAAAGGCCTTTTCATCAGCGAATTTCAGGGAAGCTCCCGCATTGTGGGGGGTTCTTTTTTTTGTGATTTTGAACAAAGTACTGTTAGTTTAGATGTAGTCAAATTGTATCCCAAAAATTATATTTGTAAAAATTTTTTAAGAAGGGAAAATTTGGAATGAAAGGTTTGGAAAAATTCTTGCCGGCATTGGCTTTTTTGCCGCTCTTGATGCTTGTTGCCTGTGGCGATGACGATACCGGTGACTCATCCAATAAGGACAAGGAACCTTCCGCAGATTTTGGCTATTACGAATCCGTTGATGACTTGCCGGAATGTACAGATAGCTTGTCGGGCGATTTCGCAAAAGTGGAGGAAGACTACTACGCATGTTCCGAGGGCTCCTGGAAGAAGGTTTCCGCCTTTGCCAATGGTGTCTGCAATGTCCAGGAATGCGATGATTCCATGGATGGCAAATACGCCTACGTGAAATACAATCGTAAGACTTACCAGTGCGTTGCCGGCGAATGGCTTGATCACGAAAGCAAGAGCTTTACGGAGAAGGAATACGTGGCTTGCTATATCGATGCCATTGTTAGCGATTCTGCCGATTCCATGGAAGACTTGCCCACTTGCGACGAGTCCCTGGAGAATAGCATCGCAAAGGTTTCCGAAAAACTCTACGCCTGTTCCTTCGAGAAATGGATGGAACTTTTGGATGAAGTGGTGGCTGAATCCGACTTGCCCGCTTGCGAAAAGGATGGCTCCAGCGTGTTTGTCCTTGGCAAGATGAAGAACTATATCTGCAAGGATGATGCCTGGTACGTTGATGGCAAGGCTCTTGTTTCCAAGGACACAACCTCCAAGGATACGGTCCCTGTCGTAACGGACAGCACGAAGGTCCGTGGTATCTGTATGCCTTCCGTAAGCAACGCAGAAAAAAATGAAGAAGTGAAATGGCGCTTTATCAACATGGGCGGCACCGTTGGCACATACCTCTGGCTGCTTGACGAAGATTCCGTCAGCACGAAGGCCTCTCCCAAGATGTCCTACAGTAAAGCTGGTGTGAAGAGGGCAAGACTTCTTGTGAATGACGGCATGCCTTCCCAAAGTGATGAAATTGTCTGCTCCAGCTTGAATGTTATTGCAACCCCGATTGCAAGCTGCGTTTGCTCTGTTTCCAAGTCGAAGACAAGGGTTGTTTCCGAGGAGGCTCCTGATACAGTATCCTGGTCGATCCAGGGTTGTGAAGGTGGTGATGAATTTTTCTACAAGTGGAAAAACGTCCGCGGCTCCGGTGCAGAAGTTTCCGTAATTGCCATTAATTCGGGTACCTATTCCCCGAAGGTTGAAGTTCGAAATAATGACGGCTCCTTGATGAACGTGACTTGTCCGTCCGTGTCTTTCAGCGGTGTATTGTCTGCTCAATGCAGTATCTCTAAAATGAAGGACGGTGCCTGGACATTCTCGTTTGATGATGTTGCGAATGGCAGTAGCAGCATGAAGTTTACGCTTGTCGGCGATAATTTTGAAAGCGAACCCATTACGTATTCTTACTATTCCAATAACAGTTATGTTGTGAAGTCTGCTTATCCTGAGTCCAGCTCCAGTGAAGTTGTCGTTCCTGAATCCAGCAGCTCTGAAGAGCCCGTTGTTGAATCCAGTTCCAGCGAAGAAATCGTGGTGCCTGAATCCAGCAGCTCCGAAGAGGAAATTGAATCCAGCTCCAGCGAAGAAACTGAACCGGAGTCCAGCAGTTCTGAAGAAGAGGCTGAATCCAGCTCCAGCGAAGAAGCTGAACCGGAATCCAGCAGCTCCGAAGAAGAAATTGAATCTAGCTCCAGCGAAGAAGTCGCGGTAGCCGAGTCCAGCTCTAGCGAAGAATTTGAACCTTTCGATCTGCCTGTGTTAACCCCGGCTCCTCTCACCATGGACATTGAGGATGAAAACGCCAAGGTGTACTCTTATGCCCTGCTTTATAATTCTGATACGCTCTGCGTAGCTGCCACAACCTCTTGCGGCCCCTACTATGAATCCTCCATTCCGAAGGGCGGTAGCATTAGATGGTACTCCAGCAGCATGAACGGCTTTACTCCCAAGACCTATTCCTGGATGTTCAGCGATGGTCAGACATCTACCGCGGAACAGCCCCGCATGACGTTTGACAAGTCCGGTCTTATTAAGGCTAAGCTTCTTGTGGACAAGGGCCTGCCTACAGAAAAACTGATTACCTGTTCTTCCCTGAATGTGGAAAAGGCTGCCATTGAGGGCTGCTCTTGTGGAGCCCCCGCGCTGGTTTCCCGTTCTGATGACCTGGCTGTCAATACGGTTCAGTACAAGTGGAACATTGAAGGTTGCCAAAGCGCTGGCGCAGAACCGTTGAGTTACGTCTGGAATGAATTCGGAAAGGATAACGAAACCTCTGCAGTGGGATCCTTCGCCGCTCGAGGAACTTATGGGCCTACGGTCTATGTTACCAATGCAGACGGCAGAACCGTGGATGTCAACTGTGAATCTGTCAAGGTGGAAGACAGTGATAATCCGGTGGAGGAATTGGTTGATTTCCGTTCAGGCTCCTTGACTGCGGGAAAGTATGAACTGAAGAATTGTTATTACTCTAGCCGAAATCAGGTACAAATCCTGGTTCGTTCCAACACCGTGGGCTGCGAAAGCTGGTTCAAGACTTCTTATCAAAGTTTTTCCAATTTCTCATCCTACCGTTGCGAAGGCTATTTGAATGGCGTCGAATTGCCTGCTACAATCATGGTGCCCCAGGGCGACACTTTGATGATTCAGAATTGTAACTAGCAGAGGGCGACAATATGAAGATGCTTGAAAATATGAAGTATGCACTGTTCGCCTTTAGCACCATGCTGGTTCTTTCTGGCTGTGGTGATGACGAACCGTCCCGCTCCAATAATGACGATGCTGATATTTCCGTTGTAGATAGTATCGCCTATCAGGATTCTCTCTATTCCTGGTTTATGGACAACAAGGTGAACCGTGAAGATTCCGGTGAAAACGATAGTGACTTGCCGGATGCTGGTGACGATGAAGATGAAGCTATCGTTGATTCAGCTGTTTTGCTTCCCCCTGCAGGTTTCTATGAGCCATTCAAGATTCCCGTTCCGGCGCCGAAGTTTGGCGGAGAAATTCGCTGTGGCGGTTATGGTGAAACGGTTCAGAGGTATGAGAATTCTTGGCCTTTCGAAGAACCTCAGGAAATCAATGAAACAATGGAGTTACGTTGTTCCGAATTCGTGGATGGAGAGCCGGTAAGAACATCTACCCAGACATATTTTGTGAGTGAAGAAGTTTCCATGCCGGTGGTGGCCATCAGCGTTGATTACCGTAGCATGTTCGACGAAACAGTCGGCTATTACCGACAGGGAGCTGAACGCTGCTACGAAGAACCTTGCCGCAATGCGAACTACTGGCAGGACAGGGAACTTCCTGTTCATGTGGAATTCTTCGAGAACGGCAGCCGTTCCGCAGGAAAGGCTTGGGAAATCGATGCAGGTCTTTCCATTATGGGTGCCTGGAGCCGTATGGAAGACAAGAAGTCTGTCTCTATTTCCATGCGCAAACAGTATCAGGACGGCCGACTGAAGTATCCGATTTTCAAGACCCGTCCCAAGGACAAGAAGTTCAAGGGATTCAACCTGCGTAATAATGGAAACCGTTTCGTGGGAGACTACATAGAAGATGCCATGCTCTCCAGTCTTCTGGAAGGCAGCGGCGTGGATTACCAGCGCAGCCGTCAGGTAGTGGTTTTCTACGATGGCAAGTATTACGGAATCCACGATTTGCGTGAACGTATCAATGAACACTTTATCGAAACCAATTACGGTATTGATTCAAAGGTTGTGGATATGGTCAAGCACGTGAAGGACACCCTCTCTGTTAGTGGGGGCTCTGCTGATGAATATGCGAAACTTCTTGTTAAGATTCATGCAAACGATTTCAGTGGGGTGAACAATAAAAGCTATGCAGAAATCCGTGAAATCATGGACGTCGCAAATTATGCCGACTACATGACTGCCGAGATATACTACCATAATGGCGACTGGCCCGATAACAATGTTCGTGCATGGCGAGCACCAGGCGTTCCCTTCAAGTTCATCATCTTTGACTTGGACCACGGCTTTGGCTGGGACTGGCATGTTAATGGTTTTGAATATATTGACCACAACATGTTCAGTTGGATCAAACAGGGTGGACACAATGAATGCAACGGTATAGGTTGCTTTGCCGAAATTTATATCAAGCTGTCTGAGAATCCTGACTTCAGACGTCTGTTTGCAAACCATGGCGCAGTGATGCTGAGCCATTACTTGACTTACGATCGTGTGGTTGAAGCGACCAACTCCATGACAGCTACGATTCCTTCTGCTGACATGGAAAGGGATCAGGCCCACTACAAGAATGGCCGTCGATCTTATCATGCCTTTGACAAAACTGGTGCAACTTTAATCTCCTATGCGAAAAAACGCACGGAAATTGTCCGTGACGAATTCCGCGAAGAATTTGGCTTGGGACCGGACATCGAGGTGACTATTACCGCCGACGGTAAAGGCGAAGTTCGACTGGATGACATGAAACTGCCCAGTTCCAATTTCACGGGAACGTTCTTCCAGGGTAACGACATGCTTCTGGAAGCAGTCCCTGTAGATGGAGCCGAGTTCAAGGAATGGGAGGATGGCTCTACCAAGAATCCCCGTCTGGTCTCCCCGAAGGATGGCTCATCTTACAAGGCTATTTTCAAGTAACCCCCGGATTTTGACTAAACGGCCCCCTTCAAAGGGGGCTTTCTTTATGTTGAATCCTTTGACCCTAGCCCTGTTTTTACTAAATTTACCGCCAACCTGGGCAATTACGCCTGGGCGTAAATCAAATCACCGGTTTGTGAGAGTTGCTTCGGTGGCACACTGTGCTTTGCAACTTAGTCGCACTCCGGGTAGTAACAACCGAAAAAAAGGAATAATACTATGGCAAATCTGCCTTCCGTTGAAGATCTGCTCGCTGCAGGTTCCCACTTTGGTCACCAGACTCAGCGCTGGAATCCGAAAATGAAGCCCTACATCTTGGCTGAAAAGAACGGCATCTACGTTCTCAACCTGTCCAAGACCCGCGACCTCCTCGAAGCCGCTGCTGCAGCTGCAAAGAAGATCTCCGAATCCGGTAAGACCGTTCTCTTCGTTGGCACCAAGCCGACTGCTCGTCAGTGCGTTCTCGACGCTGCTGCTTCCTGCAATCAGTTCTCCGTGACCAACCGTTGGCTCGGTGGTATGATGACCAACTTCCAGACCGTCCGTAAGTCCATCAAGAAGATCGACAAGATCGACACCATGGAACAGGATGGTACTTTCCAGGCTCTCTCCAAGAAGGAAGTTCTGGACAAGACCCGTGAACGCGCTAAGCTCCTCGACGTTTTCGGTGGCATCCGTGAAATGGTGAACCTTCCGGGCCTCCTGGTCGTGACCGACCTCGCTCACGAAAAGATCGCCGTTGCTGAAGCTCGTCGTCTTCACATTCCTATCATCGGCATTTGCGATACTAACGTTGACCCGACCCTCGTCGATTTCCCGATTCCGGCAAACGACGACGCAGTGAAGTCCATCAAGCTCATTGTTGACTACATTGCCGCTAACGTTGCTCCGCGCTCCGCTGACAAGAAGTCCAAGGAAGAAGTTAAGAAGTTTGATAACGGTGAGGATAAGTAATCATGGCCGCTATTACCGCTTCTCTCGTTAACGAACTCCGTCAGAAGACTGGCGTGGGCATGATGCAGTGCAAGAAGGCCCTCACCGAAACTGATGGCGACATGGACAAGGCTGTAGAACTCCTCCGTAAGCAGGGTGCTGCTGTTGCTGCAAAGCGCGCAGACAAGGCTGCTAAGGAAGGCCGTATCTACCTCATCGAAACTGCAGACAAGGCTGCTGCTTTCGAACTTTCCTGCGAAACTGAACCGGTTTCCAACAACGAAGACTTCGTTGCTCTCGCTGACCTCGCTGTTAAGGCTGTCGAAACTCAGGCTATCGCTTCTGTCGAAGACCTGAAGAACGCAGTTGTTGACGGCAAGAAGATCAACGACGTGCTCCAGGACGTTCTCGTGAAGATCCAGGAAAACATCGACTTCCGTAAGTTTGCTGAACTCAAGAAGTCTGCAAACTCTGTCTTCGGTGTTTACAGCCACATGAAGGGCAAGATCGGCGTTATCACCGAACTCGCTTACGAAGGCTCTGCCGACGAAGCTGCTCTCAAGGCTGCTGCTAAGGACATCGCTATGCAGGCCGCTGCTTTCGCTCCGGTTGCATTGAACGACGCTGCAGTTCCTGCTGAAACCATCGAAAAGGAACGCGAAATCGCTCGCGCCCAGATCGAACTCCAGGCTCAGCAGACTGGTAAGGCTACCAAGCCGGAATTCGTTGAACGTCAGCTTGACGGCCGCGTTGCTAAGGTCCTCAAGGAAATCGTTCTCGAAGACCAGGAATTCTTCATGTCTGAAAAGAACCCGAAGAAGCTCGCTGTCAAGGACTACCTCCAGGAAGTCGTTGCTAAGCAGCTCGGTCTCTCCAGCCTGAAGGTTGTGAACTTCATCCGCTTCGAACGCGGTAACTAAGAAGTAGAGAGAAATCTCTAGTCCTTTTAGAAAAGGACCGTTCCCTTGGGAGCGGTCTTTTTTTTTGAGTTTAATCTTTACTATATTGAGTTCCAATACGGAGTTTTATTATGGCGAAGTTTAATAGAGTTTTGCTCAAGTTGAGCGGTGAAGCTTTGGCCGGAGCCAAGGGTCATGGAATTGACAACGACATCCTGAACGAAATGGCATCTGAAATTGCCGACGTCGTTCGTAAGGGTGTAGGTGTTGCCCTGGTCATTGGTGGTGGTAACATGATTCGTGGCGTAAGCGCCAGCGCAGGTGGCATGAACCGTGCCCAGGGTGATGCCATGGGTATGCTTGGTACCGTGATGAACGGCCTTGCCATGCAGGACGCCCTGGACAAGCAGGGTATCAATTCTGTGGTCATGAGCGCAATTCGTATGGAACCCATTTGCGAATTCTTCAACCGTCGCCGCGCAATTGAACTTCTTGCCAATGGCTCTGTGGTTATTTTCTCCGCAGGCACCGGCAATCCTTTCTTCACCACCGATAGCTGTGCAGCACTTCGCGCCATTGAAAGCGAATGCGACGTGATCATGAAGGTGACCAAGGTGGATGGCATCTATTCCGCCGACCCCATGAAGGATCCTACTGCAACCCGCTTCGACGACATTACCTACCAGGAAGTCATCGCCCGCGGACTTAAGGTGATGGACACCGCTGCAGTTGCACTGTGCATGGAACACAATATGCCCATTTTTGTGTTCAAAATGGAAAAGGGCTGCTTGACTCAGGCTGCCGTTGAAGGTAATTTAGGAACACTGGTACATTGTTAATGGAGTAAGAAGTGGTTAGTGTTTAGTGGTTAGCTTTGAGGGAAGATGAAACCTCCTGAACCACTGTTTACTAACCACTGTTTACTAACCACTAACTGCATTTCATATCTTTATTCTAAAAGGTTTTATTATGGCAGATTATTCTGAAAAGATGGCTAAGGCTGTTGAAGCTACCGAACGTGAATTCACCAAGATCCGTGCTGGTCAGGCTTCTCCCGCAATCCTTAACGACATCCGCATCGACTACTACGGCACTCCGACCCCGATTTCTCAGGTTGCCAAGGTTTCCGTTCCGGAACCGCGCATGCTTCTCGTCGCACCGTGGGAAAAGTCTCTCGTGGACCTCATCGAAAAGGCTATCTACGCCGCTAACATCGGTCTTACCCCCATGAAGGACGGTAACTCCATCCGCGTCAGCCTCCCGATCCTCACCACCGAACGTCGTCAGGAACTGGCTAAGATCGCTCGCAAGCATGCAGAAGACGGCCGCGTTGCAATCCGCAACATCCGCCGCGATGCTAACGACGCCATCAAGAAGGACAAGGAAATGCCGGAAGACGAAGCCAAGAAGCAGCAGGACGAAATCCAGAAGGCTACTGACAAGGCTATCGCTCAGATCGACGCTCTCCTTGCCGCTAAGGAAGCAGACATTCTTAAGGTTTAATTAGGGCGAATCGCGTGGCTAATGAACTGAGACATGTTGCCATTATCATGGACGGTAATGGCCGCTGGGCCAAGAGCCGAGGCCTCGAACGTTTCCTGGGACACCGCAAAGGTACCCAGGCTACTATCGATGCTGTTGAAGTTGGTGTGAACCTGAACTTGGAACACATGACTTTGTATGTGTTCAGCTCCGAGAACTGGGGCCGCCCCACCAAGGAAGTGGAATATTTGATGGGCCTTCTCATCGAGATGGTCATCAAGGAAATTCCCGACCTGATGGAAAAGAACGTGAAACTCAAGGTCATCGGCAACATGGATCGCATTCCTGAAAAGCCTCGCGCAAAACTCCAGGAAGCCATTGACGTTACGGCAAACAATACTGGCATGCAGTTGAACCTGGCCATCTCCTACGGTGCCCGTCAGGAAATTGTCGCTGCAGTCAAGTCCATTGCCGCTCAGGTCGCCGCCGGTGAAGTCAAGATCGACGACATCGATGAAAACCTGTTTGCAAACAATCTTTATCTGAAGGGCGCTCCCGATCCGGATCTCATTATCCGTACCGGCGGCGAATTCAGACTTTCCAACTATCTTCTTTGGCAGGCCGCCTATAGCGAATTCTACGTAACGGATACGTTGTGGCCCGACTTCACCAAGGAAGAATTCTTAAAGGCGGTGGAGTTCTTCAAGACTCGCGAACGCCGCTTTGGGAAGGTTCTCCATGAGTAATTTAGCACAGCGTTTGATTACCGCAGTCATCGCCATTCCTTTGGTGTTTGGCCTCCTGTGGTTTAATGATATTTCACGTATTGCACTGATGTGCTTCCTGGGTGGCGTTGGCGCCTGGGAATGGGCTGGTATGGCTCGCAAGATGTACCAGGGCCCGGATATGCGCGCCTATTCCTTTGTCGCATCCTTTGCATTGACCCTCGCATGGGCTCTTTCCAAGGGGGGCTTCTTTGGCTTGCCCGCAGTTCCCGGCGTTGTGGGTATGGCTTGCGTTATTATCCTGGCAGGCTATATTGCCATGGCCTACTCCAAGGTGGATATCGAAACTCTTTTCCCTTGGCTCGTGATGCACATCAGCGCTCCGCTGTATGTGGGTCTCTGGGGCGGTATGAACGTCCTTATGATGGGCAATGGTTCCCAGGGTCTGGAAAACTGCTATCCCTTTATTCTCGTGATGACCTCCATGTGGCTTTGCGATACCGTGGCCTACTTCTTCGGTAAGTTCGCTGCTGGCAAGGGCCCCTTTGGCCGTCATCTCTTTGCTCCCAGCATCAGCCCCAAGAAGACTTGGGAAGGCTCTGTTGCAGGTACCATCGCCACTGTTGCATGGGTAGCCTACTGGGCATCCTGTTCTTCCGCCTTGTCTGCATTCCATGTGGATATCAGTCTCGCCCAGGGTATTGTCCTTGGCATCCTGATTGCTGTTGCTGGCCAGGCAGGTGATCTCCTGATGAGTGCTCTCAAACGTTGGAGCGGTACCAAGGATTCCGGCAATCTTTTCGTGGGCCATGGTGGTGTTTTGGATCGTTGCGACTCCTTCCTCCTGGCTGCACCGATGCTCTACATCTTGCTGGATGTGATGGAAAAGGTATTGTAAGATCTGGATTGGATACCACGTCTGAACCATAGACTTTAAATGAGGAGGCGCTTTGCCTCCTTTTTTATATATATTGGTTATAAGTTAAAGTTTCGGGAAAGCTTATGGAATCACCGGTTGATATTCGAATGGCGCTTGGAACCGATATTATCGGCATGACTCTTGTGGTCGTGATGATTATCGGTAACGTCTGGCGTTTGCGCCTGAAAAACAAGGAAAGCCTGCTGCTTATCGCAATGCTTGGAACATGCTTTTCCTGCTGCTTGTCGGATCTTCTCGCTTTTGCTGCAGATGGTAGCAAGCATGAATACGCAAGGCAATTTGTCTATTTCACCAACACATGGCTCTACGCCTCCAATTACCTTTGCGCCTACAGCTGGCTTCTTTTCCTGAGGGAACATTTCAAGATTGAAATGACCCATACCCAGAAGTGGAGCCTCCGTGTGATGAAGGTTGTATTGATTCTCATGTTGGTCATAAACCTTTTCGTGCCCTTCATCTTTAGTGTCAACGAATACAATATTTATAGCCGCGAATTTGGTTACTGGATATACATTGCCTTTAACTACGGCATCGTGGTGAATTCCATTACGTTGTACTACAAGAACTACCGTCGCGACGGTTCCATACGTTTCTTCCCCATTTGGCTGTACATTGTACCCATTGTCATCGCGACGGTTATTCAGTCGCTCTGGTATGGTGTTTCCCTGATGGCTCCCTGCTTTGCAGTGGCTATCGCAGGTGCGTTCAACAGCCTTCAGAACGAACGCGTCTTCAGAGACAATCTGACGGGGCTGTTCAACCGTTCCTTTCTGGATTATGTGCTGTTCCTTTATTCCCAGCAGGGGCGTAAGGCTAGCGGCATTATGATTAGCCTTTGCGGATTTGAAAAAATCAACGAGCAATTCGGCCACGATGTTGGTGACAAGGCCCTGTGCCAGACAGCAGAAATCCTTAGGGAATCTGTGGGTAGCTGGGGTTCCATCCTCCGTTATTCCGGTGATGAATTTATTGTCATGGTGGATTCCCAACAGGATAACAACATCAGCAACTGCATTGAAAAGTTGAAAATGAACTTCGATAGGTTTAATCGTGAGGAAACGGGTGGTTATAAGCTTATTCCTGCAATCGGTGTGAAAAAACATAGCGGTGAAAAAGAAAATGCGAACCAGTTCCTGAATGGCCTTAAGGCTAGCGTGAAAACTGATAAGCAAAGAATTTCCCCTTGACCTAGAGAAAAGGGATACCATAACAAATAACGCTCGTGATGAAAAAAGCAAGGGTTTTAGCATTGGCGAAGTTGTAAAGCAAACCGGACTTTCTGCCCACACTCTGTGCTATTACGAAAAGGAAGGCCTGCTTCCTTTTGTCACCAAGAACAGTTCGGGACTTCGTGTTTATACTACAACCGATTTGCGATGGCTCAGCATGATTGAATGCCTCAAGAAAAAGCTCTTCGACTCTCCCGACGACTTTGACAAGAAGGTTCAAGAAGTGGGTTAGAGACCGTTTCTTTTAAGCCAGTTATCTATACGAGAATTCAAATCTCTTCCGCCGCTGTAGTAAAATTCAAAGGGAAATCCCACATAGCTTTTCTGCAGTTTCTTGTTCAGATCAGAAACGCTGTCGCCGTAACGGGTGCCTCCATGGCTTGAAAAACTGGCCACGGTCTTGCCTTTGAAATCGTAACTTTCCAGGAAAGTGAATACAGGCATGGGAATGGTCGCCCACCAGGTAGGATACCCCAGCAGGACAACATCGTACTTGGACATGTCCTTGATTTTAGTCTTGAGGGGCGGGCGGGCATCGCTGTTCAAATCCTTCTGGGTAACTTCGTAAATGCCACCGCGGTAAGGCTTCGCCATTTCGATTTCCACAAGGTCAACATTTCCGTCGCCGTACTTCTTTTTCATCTGCTTTGAAATGTATTCCGCGGCACTCTGGGTGTTGCCGGAATAACTGAAGTAGGCTACGAGAATTTTCGGATTTTTCGGAATGCTGATGACGTTGATTTCGGAATTGAATTTTGTTTCGATGATCTCGGCGGAATTCGCGGTGCCCTTGGTGTTGTCTGCGTTGCGTGCAATTCTGAAGCCCAGGTTCTGGTCGCTATCCAACGGGTTGGTGGCAGAACGGTAGGCACTTCTCAAGTGCTTTCCGAAATCGTTGTAGGCACCGCCGCGGTTCACTCGATAAATTCCAATGCGTGGCCCTGTAGGGTTCTGCTTTTCAGCTTCGTTATATTCGCCGTAATAGTCAAAGACCCATTCGCTGACGTTGCCGTGCATATTGTACAAACCAAATGCATTGGGCTTGTAGGAATTGACTGCGACGGGCTCGTCAATGACGGAGCCGGGCACCACATTCTTGTTGGTGTGATGCATGTAGTTTTCTTCAATCAGATACGGATAGCTTCCGTAATAGTTGGCGTCTTCAACGCGGTTCCATTTTCCCGTGCTGAAAACAGTTGTAGTTCCTGCGCGGTTGGCGTATTCCCATTCCGTCTCGGTAAGTAGGCGGTAGCCATTGGCGCTGCGATTCCAGGTGACGGTTATGTCGCGGGTTTTGCCAGATTCACCACGACTGACCTTATAGGCTTCCTGCAATCCTTCGGCACGACTTTTGACGTTGCAAAATTCAATGGCGTCGTAGTAGGTGACGTTTTGAACAGGGAGGTTTCCGCCCTTGAATGTGCTGGGATTCTTACCAGTGATTTTCTCGTAATCCTTCTGCTGGACTTCGTAGGCGTCCACATAAAAATCGCCGAGGGTAACTTGATGTTGCTTTTCGTCCAGTTGACGTTGGCGCTCCGTGGCGGGGCTTCCCATGGTAAATGTTCCGCCCTTTACAAGTACCATCTTGCTTTCTGCGAAAACAGAGATTGCAAGGCTTAAAATGCCCAAGGAAATGATTTGTCTTTTCATAAAACGACCTTTGTGAAATTTTAAAGATATGCGTATTTTTTTAGGTCCGTGAATTCAGTGAATGATTCTTATTCATGTTCCTCATGGATTTTTGTTTCTTGCGCTTGTTAACCAAATCGTTAACAAACAACCTCGAAAAAAACGCATTTTTGCAGTTCTTTGTTAACCAAATCGTTAACAAGTACTATACACATTGTTGCATGTCCTTACCTAATCAGACGTCTTTATTAAATAACAAACTCGGAGCATTTCGAAAATTTTTCCTCCGAAATTTTATGGATCGCGGATCGGTTAGGATCTCTTTAGAAGTTTCATTCCTAGATGGGTAACGACGCACATGCCTGCCGAAATTCCAAGCAACTGCAGTACAGCCGCGGTGACGCTTTCTGCGGCCATTTTCCAGCCGCCAGTCACGAACATGTACACGTAAAGTTCAGACTGTATAAATCCATAGACGCCTGCTGCAATCAGCAGCCCGTAGGCGATGTATAGCAACACCGTTTTCCAGGCACGACTACGGCAGAGATTTTCCAGCTTGTCCAGTTTTGTATCAAGATGGAATCCCAAATGGAAAAGCATCACCATAAAGCCCCAGCAGCAACTGGCCAAGTGAACCTCTCGGGCTGTCTGCGTCGCTTTCATAGGAGACCATTCAAAAACAAGTCCGGTCATAAAGATGGAGCTAATCGCCATGGTGATCATTAGGGCGAACAAAAGCCAGTCTGTTACGTTCATGGCGATACGTCGGGCGTTCCATTTGCCCTTGCTGATGGTTCTATAGAACCAGAAGTTCATCACGTGATGGACAATGAATAAAACGAAAAGCGAAATGCCTACGTAGCCATGACGGGTCAAGTCATGGATGGCGCCATAGCTCATGAGGTACAGAAAGCAACTGTACATCAGAACATCAATGACAATTTTCGCAATTCGTTTCATGGATGGCGCGACCCCAGACCAGAATTACTTCAAGTCTCCATCTACAAACTTCTTGATGTTCGCTTCGGAACCGTAATTGAACTCCTTTCCACCCTTGAAGATGGAACCCTTGGCAGCCTTTGCAATATCCTTACCACTGGGACCAAGTCCGCTTCCGCCACTGGTGCAGAGAGTAATCAGGTTCTTCTTTTCGAAGCTCTGGCTTTCTACAAAGGTGTACATGATCTTGGGTGCGTATCCCCACCAGATGGGGTAGGCGAGGATGACTGTATCGTAATCCTTCACGTCAATTTTGTTCTTGATGGCGGGGCGGCTCTTGGGATCGTTGCTCTCGATGGTGGAACGGGATTTCTTGTCGTGCCAATTCAAGTCTGCAGAAGTGTATGCCTGCGCAGGAACAATTTTGAACAGGTCGGCGCCAACAGCCTTGGCTGCTTTTTCGGCCATTTGCTTAGTGGTCCCGGTGGCGCTGAAATATACCACTGCGGTTTTTGCGTTTGCCATGCAGAATACTCCTAAGACAAGGGCTAAAATGACTTTTTTCATTTGAATGATCCTGACCATCGCACGGTCTAATAAATATGTCTACATAAAATATAAAATCTAGAGCTAGCTCTAGGTCAAGGGACTGATGAAATTTTTTGAAAATAAAACTCTTGACTTCAAGTTCACTCTAAGTGTTATATTGTATCAAAAAGAGGTTTCAATGAAAAGGTTTATCCTCATCCTTCTAACAATCCTTATGGGGGCTGCCATGGCTGCTGAATCCAAGAAACTGGTCATCTATTATTCTCGTGCCGACGAAAATTATAGCGTGGGCTATATCAAGAAGGGCAACACTGAAATCGTTGCTGAAATCATCGCCGCAAAAACAGGCGCAACGTTATTGAAGGTGGAACCCGCCAAGGAATACCCGAAGGTTTACGATGAGTGCATTGCGGTTGCAAAAAAGGAATTGGCAAATGACGCCCGTCCGGAAATCAAACCGGTCAGCATCAACCCCGAAGAATTCGATGAAATCTACGTCGGCTATCCGGTGTGGTGGGGCGAGATGCCTATGCCTATGTTTACCTTCTTTGAAAAGTACAATTTGAAGGGGAAGACCATCCATCCCTTCGTCACTCATGAAGGCAGCGGCCTCAGCGGTGTCACCCGACTTAAGAAAGTGACCGGCGCCAAAGTGACTATGGGTCTTGCCATTTATGGTCATGAAGCTCAAAACGAAAAAGCAAAGGCGGAAAAAGACGTGGAAAAGTGGTTGAAGTGATTTTCTCCCATTAGATTATTGCTTTTTTTACAAAAGAGACTCGATTTCTGTTTCGGGTCTCTTTTAAAAATTGTAATTATCTAAATTTTGAAAGGAAAAAAGAAAAGAAGGAAATTGAAATGAATATTCTTCTCACCGGTGGTGCGGGCTATATCGGCAGCCATACTATCATTGAATTGGACAAGGCGGGTCATTCTGTTGTTGTTGTTGACAATCTCGTAAATTCCAGTGAGGAATCCCTTCGTCGTGTTTCCCAGATTATTGGAAAGCCGGTTCCCTTTGTAAAGGCAGATGTCCGCAATGCTGTTGCCATGAACGATGTGTTCAACGAATATTCCATTGATGCCTGTATCCACTTTGCAGGCCTCAAGGCTGTGGGTGAATCTGTTGCCAAGCCTCTGGAATATTACGAGAACAACATGAACGCTACTTTCGTTCTGCTGGACGTGATGCGTAAGCACAACTGCAAGAATTTTATCTTCTCTTCTTCTGCCACAGTTTATGGTGACCCAGCTATCATTCCCATTACAGAGGAATGCCCCAAGGGACAGTGCACCAATCCTTACGGCAAGACCAAGTCTATGCTTGAAGAAGTGCTCATGGATTTGCAGAAGGCCGACCCGGAATGGAATGTGGTTCTGCTTCGCTATTTCAATCCCATTGGCGCCCATCAGAGCGGTCTCATTGGCGAAAATCCCAATGGCATTCCTAACAACCTGATGCCCTACATCACCCAGACGGCTGTGGGCCGCCGCGCAGAACTTGGGGTGTTCGGTAACGATTACGATACGCCGGATGGAACCGGTGTTCGCGACTACATTCACGTTTGCGACCTGGCTAACGGTCACGTTTGCGCTTTGCAGGCCATTGAACGTAAATGCGGTCTCGCCATTTACAACCTGGGTACAGGCCACGGCTATTCTGTGCTGGATGTTGTCCACGCCTTTGAAAAGGCAAACAACCTGAAGGTTCCCTATAGCATCAAGCCCCGCCGTCCGGGCGATATTGCTACCTGCTACTGCAACCCTGCAAAGGCCAAGGCTGAACTGGGTTGGGAGGCGAAGTACGGTATCGAGGATATGTGCCGCGATTCCTGGAACTTCCAGAAGAATAATCCCGAGGGATATTAAGAAGTGGTTAGTAAACAGTGGCTAGTAAACAGGAATCACTAACCACTAACCACCAACCACTAATCACTAACCACTAACCACTAATCACTATCATTATGAAAAATGTCGTTCTTCTCGGTGCTACCGGTTCCATCGGAACTTCTACTGTAGACGTTTGCCTTCAGCATTCTGATCTCTTTAAGGTTTATGCTGTTGCGGCCAATTCCAGCGTGGAAAAGGTCGCTGAAATTGTCCGCAAGTTCAAGGTGGAACGAGTCTGCATGTTCAAGCCCGAAGCTGCCAAGGAACTGAGTGCTATCCTCAACATGCCGGTGCTCTCCGGTATGGAAGGCCTCTGCGAACTTGCTGCCGACCCCAAGGCCGACATTATCATTAACGCCTTGATGGGTGCTGTGGGTTGTCTTCCCACCATTACTGCCATTGAACACGGTAAGCATGTGGCTCTCGCCAACAAGGAAACCATGGTGATGGCAGGCCCCGTTATCTGGGACAAGCTGGCTGAAAATCCCAAGGCATTCATCACTCCCATCGACTCCGAACACAGCGCTATTTTCCAGTGCCTGGCAGACCGTCCCAACAAGGAAGTGGAATGCCTGGAAATCACTGCTTCCGGTGGCCCGTTCCGCACTTGGCCCATTGAAAAGTTTGAAAACATCACCGTGGCCGACGCCCTCAACCATCCGGTATGGAGCATGGGCCGTAAGATCACCATCGACTCCGCTTCCATGATGAACAAGGGTCTTGAAGTTCTTGAAGCCCACTTCCTGTTCCACATTCCGTATGAACAGATCAAGGTGGTGGTTCACCCCCAGTCCATGGTGCATTCCCTGGTGCAGTTCCGCGATGGTTCCTTGATGGCTCAGCTGGGCGCTCCCGACATGCGCATTCCTATTCAGGTGGCCCTCACCTGGCCGGAACGCCTGCCCCTCGAAACCAAGCGTCTTGATCTGCCCACCCTTGGTCAGCTCACCTTCTTCGAACCGGACTTCAACAAGTTCCGTTGCCTGGCTCTCGCTTTCGAAGCAGGCCGTCGCGGCGGTATCGTGCCCGCCATGATGAACGCTGCCAACGAAGTCTTGGTGGACCGCTTCCTGGATGGCAAGCTGAAGTTCACCGACATTCCCCGTCACGTGGAAACCATCATCAATGGCGCACCCAACTTGACAGGTCATTTGACTCTCGACCAGGTTCTGGAAGCCGACGCCGAAGCTCGTCGCTTGACTCTCGACTTGATCAAGTAATACCGAACATTGTCTTCTGGAAGCTCAAAGAGCTGATAGAATCCTCGTTTTTAAGTCCCCTGAGTGTGAACTTGGGGGCTTTTTTGTGATTGTCGCCCTGTTACTCTTGCGTAATATCACAGTGGGTACAGTTGTAAACGGCAACAGCCCAAAAAAACGAGAATTGTTGTAAATTTGAGGTATATTAAATTTGTGAAAATTTAACTAGGGAGTATGAGAATGTTTTCCAAATTTGGTCTTAAGCAATTTGCCCCTCTGGCAATTTCTGCCTTGACTCTTGTTAGCTCTGCCTTTGCAGCTAACGCTTATATTAACCAGATTGGCTATCGCCCTGCCGACAACAAGGAATTTGTTGTTGATGGCGTCAACGGCGGCAATGTTGAAATTGTGGACCAGACTGGTCAAACGGTTCTTATGGTTACCCCGTCGGCAGCCACTTCTTGGGATGCTTTCAATCAGCAGGTGCAGTTGGTTGACTTCTCTGACCTCAAGACTCCGGGAACATACTCTATCAAGGTCGGTGGCCAGGTTGTCCGTAACGACTTGAAGATTGCTGACAAGACTTTTGAAGATGTGGCAAAGGCTTCTCTTAAGTGGTTCTACTACCAGCGTGCCTCCATGGCTTTGGACCAGACTTATGCAGGTCAGTGGAAGCGTTCTGCTGGTCATACCAATGGAACCGTGGAAAAACATCAGTCCGCAGGTTCGGGCACTATTACTTCTACCAAGGGTTGGTACGATGCCGGTGACTATGGCCGTTATATCGTAAACTCCGGTATTACCACCTACACCTTGCTTTCCCTGTATGAACATTATCCGGATTACTTCAACGCCCTCAAGTGGAACATTCCTGCAGAAGGCGCCCTTCCGGATCTTTTGGCCGAAATCAAGTACAATCTTGATTGGATGCTTACCATGCAGGATACCGATGGTGGTGTTTTCCATAAGTTGACCACTCTCGGCTTCCCGGGTGACGTTATGCCTGCCGGTGATAAGGATAAGCTTTATGTCATTGGTAAGGGCACTGCTGCTACCTTCGACTTCGCTGCAGTCATGGCAACAGCCGCTCGTGTCTACAAGCCTTTCGATGCAACCTTTGCTGCAACATGCTTGTCTGCTGCAAGGAACGCCTACACTTGGGGTTCCAAGAATCCCAACATAACCTTTAGCAATCCGAATGGTGTGTCTACTGGTGAATATGGTGACTCCTGGCTTGTGGATGAAAAGGCTTTTGCAAGTACCGAATTGTTCATTACCACTGGCGAAGCTACCTATAAGTCTGGCGAACCGACCATGAATATTCCTAGCTGGGCAGACGTATCTGGTCTCGCTACTTATGACATGGCCATTCATGCTACAGAATTTGGTGATGTTGGCCATGCTGCCCATGATAGCGTTGTTTGGGTTGCCGATGATTTCGTCAATCGCACCGCTTCTGGTTTCGGTGTTGTTATGCAGAAGAGCGACTTCGTCTGGGGTTCCAACGCAGTGGCTGCAAACCAGGGCGTATGGCTTCTCCACGCATATTACCTGACTGGCGAAGAAATGTACTACACCGCTGCTAAGAAGGTTCTTGACTACCTCCTCGGTAAGAACCCGCTGAATATGTCCTTCTTGACTGGTTACGGTACAAAGTCTCCCAGAATGCCTCATCATCGTCCCAGTACCGCAGACAACATTTCTGATCCGGTGCCGGGTATGCTAGTTGGTGGCCCTCAGCCCGGTGGTGAAGACATCGGTTCTGAAACTTGGGAATGCAAGGACTACAGAACTGGTCAGGCAGCAACCTCCTATACCGACAACCGTTGCAGCTACGCAACCAACGAAGTTGCTATTAACTGGAATGCTCCCCTTGCATACCTCGCTGGTGCCTTGGAAGCTTTGAACGCAGGCCATAAGCCGTCCTTTGCAATCGCAAGCCATGGTGACGCCATCAAGCCCAGCTTTGCAACTCGCAGGGCTTCTTCCGAAAATCAGGTCCGCCTCCGCTTTGCAGATCAGAAGGTCTACATTGAAAAGGCTGGCAAGCGTTTCGACTTGAAGGGCAACCACCTCAAGTAATCGCGATTTACCCCTATTCAAGGCGGCCCTTTGGGGTCGCCTTTTTTGGCTTAGAGGCTCGCCTTTTTCTATATTACCCCATAATGAGTTCTATTCTTGACAATGTTTTGATGTTCATTCTTGGCCTTATCGGCCTTAGTTTCCTGGTGACTATCCATGAACTGGGTCATTTCTTGGTGGCCAAGTGGAATAACGTGAAAGTGAACACGTTCAGTGTGGGCTTCGGCAAGAAATTGTTCAGGTTTAGAAAAGGCGAAACTGAATATTGCATCTCTGCCATTCCCTTTGGTGGCTATGTGGCCATGGCTGGCGAAAATCCCGATTCCTTCAAGGATGGCCAGGTTCCGGGCGAACGTGACTTTACGGGAAAGTCCGTAGGTGCTCGCGCAGCAATCGCCTTTGCCGGTCCCTTCATCAATATCGTCTTTGCATTTATTCTCTTGATGATCCTCTACATGGTGGGTGTGCAGGAACCTGCCAATAAGGAACTGATTATCGGCTTCGTGGGCAAGGGTTCTCCTGCCGAGGTTGCTGGCATTCTCCCTGGCGATACCATTACCGCTATGAACGGTAAGGAAACCCAAGGCTGGGATGATTTCCGTGAACAGATTGGTGTGAGCCTTGGTGCCAATGTGGAACTGGAAATCCATCGTGGTGGTGCTCCGGTAATGATTACCGTGGTCCCCGAAGAACTGGTGATTCCTGCCAAGGATTCTACGGAATCCGAAACAAAGATGGGTATCGGTGATATCGGCATTTATCCCCAGAACCGCGTTATTGTCCGCCTGCCGCCTATGGCGGGTTCTGCCGCCGAAAAGGCCGGCATCCTCCAGAACGATACTGTCTTTGAAATCAACGGCAACCATATTGGCCGTTACGAAGACGTGGTCCGCCATATCGATGGTTCCAAGGGTGAAGAAGTCAAGGTCACCGTGATCCGCGGTGGCGATACCTTGACCCTTCCCATGACTCCCGTCTATAGCGAAGATACCAAACGTTATATGATCGGTGTCCAGATGGGCTACGTTCTTTTCCGTGAAACGAAGTTTGTTCGGCGCGGTCCTATTGAAGCCTTGCAAAAGACCTGCGCTACAAGCCTGAAAATGACCACCAGTATTTTCCGTTACTTTGGCCGCCTTTTCAAGGGTCAGGTCAAGATGGATGCTTTCTCTGGTCCGGTGTCTATCGTCGCTGTGATGGGTAATGTCTGGATGAGCGGCTTCCAGGAATTCCTGATGCTTCTCGCTCTCATCAGCATCAACCTTGGCGTTATGAATTTGCTTCCGCTGGCAATTACCGATGGTGGTCTCTTGATGTTCCTCGGTATCGAAAAGCTTCGTGGCAAGCCTCTTTCTACAAAGACCCAGACTGTTATTCAGAACGTTGCTGCAGCCTTCTTCATTTCCTTCTTTGTGTTCATCACAATCCTCGATTTCGGAAAGCTGTCTCTGTTCTTGCGTTGATTTTTAAATAAAAAAGGAAACACAGTATGAATATTCTCGTTGTCGGTAGCGGTGGCCGTGAACACGCCATTGCCCTCGCTGTAAAGAAGTCTCCCATGTGCGACTCCCTCATTTGCGCTCCGGGTAACCCGGGTATGGCAAACCTCGGCAAGTGCATCCCCGTAGATGTGGCCGACCCCAAGGCTATTGCCGACCTCGCTGTTGCCAACAACATTGACCTGGCCATCATTGGACCGGAAATTCCGCTGGTGGCTGGCGTGGTTGACGAATTCCGTGCTCGCGGTCTCCGTGCCTTCGGTCCTACCGCAGGCGCTGCAGCTCTTGAAGGCTCCAAGGCTTTCAGCAAGGACATCATGAAGAAGTACAATGTCCCCACCGCTGCATTTGAAACCTTTACTGACCTGGCTTCTGCAAAGAAGTTCCTGGCCGAACATCCCGCTCCCATCGTGGTGAAGGCTTCTGGCCTTGCCGCTGGTAAGGGCGCCATCGTCTGCATGACCGACAAGGAAGCAAACGACGCCGTCGAAGAAATGCTGGGCGAAAAGGCAGTCTTTGGCGAATCCGGCAAGACTGTGGTGATTGAAGAATTCATGGATGGCGAAGAAGCCTCCATCTTTGTCGTTTCCGACGGTAAGGATTACACCATCCTCTCTTCCGCTCAGGACCACAAGCGCGTCTTCGACGACGACAAGGGCCCCAACACCGGTGGAATGGGTGCATACTCTCCGGCTCCGGTTGTTACCGACGCTCTGCTGGATGAAGTCAAGAAGACTATTATCGAACCGACCCTCAAGGGTATGGCTGCCGAAGGCAAACCCTATACTGGCGTTCTCTACGTCGGTATCATGGTGACCTCCAAGGGCCCCAAGGTTGTGGAATACAACTGCCGTCTCGGTGACCCGGAATGCCAGATTGTGCTTCCGCTTTACGACGGTGACGTTCTTGCTTTGTTCGATGCTGCTGAAAAGGGCGAACTGGCAAAGCTGGGCGCTCCCAAGGCTCCTAAGGGTTCCGCTGCAATCGTGGTTCTCGCAAGTGCCGGCTATCCGGGCTCCTATGAAAAGGGCAAGGTGGTTACCGGTATTGAAGAAGCCGAAAAGAATGGCGCTCAGGTTCTCCACGCCGGTACCAAGATGGCCGATGGCAAGCTGGTCACCAACGGTGGTCGCGTGTTCGGCGTCGTAGGTCATGGCGCAACTCTTCGCGAAGCTCTGGACGTTGCATACGCCGCTTGCGAAAAGGTTGAATTCGAAGGTAAGTTCTATCGTAAGGACATTGGTAAGAAGGGTCTCGCAAGATGCAAGTAGAAAATGCAAAAGTTGGTATTGTCGCTGGTAGCAAGAGCGACCAGGAAGTTGTAGATAAGATCACCGCTGTGCTGGATAGCTTCGGCATCAAGTGGGAATTCAATATCTATTCCGCACACCGCACTCCTAACGCAACTGCAAAGTATGCCAAGGAAGCTGCCGATCGCGGTCTTCAGGTCATCATCGGTGTTGCAGGTCTCGCTGCCGCTCTTCCGGGCGTGCTGGCTGCGCACACCATCCTTCCGGTAATCGGTCTGCCCTGCGCAGGTGGCCCGCTGAACGGTGTGGATGCTCTCCACTCCATCGTCCAGATGCCGGGTGGCATTCCGGTGGCAACCGTGGGTATCGGTAACGGCAAGAACGCAGGCTATCTGGCTGCTCACATTGTTGCACTCTCCGATCCGGAAGTCAAGGCTAAGCTCATCAAGTACCGCAAGGACTTGGGCGACATCGAAGGATAAATCCAATTATGAATTATGATTTATGAATTATGAGTTTTTTTCTCGTACTTCGTACTTCATAATTCGTAGATTACGGCGCGTCACTCTCCGCTAATATGTCAATTTTCTCTCGGTTCACGTTTCATCGCTTGCTTGCCGCAGTCCTTGCGGCGGTTTTTTTGACTATGGTGCTGCCGGTAAACGTACTGGCAGGTGAGCCTAATCTTCCTGTGGTGGAAGCGCCATGGATGAAAGGGGAACGCCTTGAGTTCAAATTGAGCTGGGGTCCCATAACGGCTGGCACCGCCACCTTGGAAGTGAAGCAGGCTCCCGACGGAAAAACGGAATTCTACACCATGGCCCATGACCAGGGAACCTTCAAAAGGATTTACCCGGTGGCTGACACGATTTATACCCGAGTCCGCAACAAGGGCCTGATGACCGAAGTTTTCCGAAAGACCCTTCACGAGGGTAGCTACCACAACAAGTCTGTCATCCGTTTTGATCGAAAGGGCGAAAAGGCCTGGCTTTCCGATACGGTGTTTACCGATCCGGTGAAACGCAAGGTAAAGCGTTCTGCAGATACGGTGGTCGCCATCAATGGCATGGAACATAGTATCATGTCCGCCTTCTACCTGGTGCGAACCATGCCTCTGACTGTGGGGGAGACTTCCAAGTTCTCCGCAGTCAGTGGGAAAAAGCGTTATGAACTGAAAGTCGTTACCCACGGCCGTGAAAAATTGAAGACGGTGCTGGGGGAGGTGAATACGGTGAAGGTGGAACCGGTACTGGATGGCGATGGAATTTTCGTGTCCAAGGGCCGAATTTTCATCTGGTTGACCGACGATGAACGTAGAATCCCTGTGCTCATGGAGTGTGAAATTGCCCTCGGTTCCATCAAAGCCAAGCTAATTTCCGCAAAATAACGTGAAATTCGTTATAAACCAACATTTTACAAGAACTTTTTGTTAAAAAATCCCATAAATAAGTTATATTCCGTAAGTGATTATATAATCTGAGGCTTTTGATGATTAAAAAATTGCTTTTGACAGTTTGCTTGACCGCTTTTTTGGCCTGGGCTCAGGATGATGAAGATGATGATGAAGGCTTCATTTCTGCTCCGGCTGCAGCTGAACAATCCGCTGACGAAGACGACGAATGGGCTTCTGCTCCGTCCGGTGGTTCTAGAGCTTCCATTGATGACGAAGAAAACGTTGATGAACGCGCTGAAGAATTTGCTAGCGAAACCGGCTTGAGCGCTGCACAGCGTAAGGAACAGCTGGAACGTAAGAAGTTTGAAGAAGAACAGCGTCAGGATGAATACGCAAACTCTCTGCGTCGTCGTGACTGGCTCCGTAACCGTCTCATGCTCCAGGTGGGTATGGGTTCCCGTTACTCCTTCATGGGTGAATCCGGTATGGGTATGAGCTTCGGTATCGGTGCCGAATACATCTTCCCGGAAATCCTGATCCCGGTTCATTTCGGTGTTTATGGTTCCGTGGGCTTCCTCCCCAAGGGTACCGACAACGAACTTCCCACTGGTTCCGAAGACTCCTTTAAGAACTTTACCTTCGAAGGTGGTTCCGGTTACAAGGTCGGTTTGAACATGTACCTCTTCCCGAAGAACCCGCTCCACCTGGGCCTCTCCCTTTCCTATGGTACTGTCTACTTTGACCATGACATCGTACCGGACAAGGCTACCGGTGTCCGTCCCTTGATTGCAATCAATGGCTACCAGGCAGACCTCTTGATTTCTTACCTCACCAATGAATGGTACTACCTGCAGTTCTCCATCGGTATGTACTATGCTCCGATTCTCAAAAAGACTGGTGCTGAAAATCCCAGCTTCAAGGAAAAGCCTAACTCTGAAACTGATGTCCGGGTTGAATACATTTCCCGCGTCGTGAATCCGGAAGGCATGAGCCCGACTGGCATTGTCTTCGGTATCGCTATCGGTTACGCTTTGCCGGAACTCTTCCCGGATGATACCGAAAAGCGTCGTCGTGAACGTGAAAAGGCAAGAGCCCGTTCTGGCGCTGCTGGTCGCTAATTTCTTGAGTTTGCGAAAAGTTTAAAACAAAAAAGGCCGCTTTAACAGCGGTCTTTTTTTATTCGATTCATACCCATGTCCGGAATCGAACCGGAATAACTCCCTTCGGAGGGGAGGACACTATCCATTGTGATACACGGGCGGATGCTGGCAATATAGCAAAAAAGCGAACCATAGGGTTCGCTCTTTTTTGCAGTGAAGTCCGGTCGCTTAAAGCAGGCGGACAATCAATTCGTGAGGTTCGGCATCGACAACCAGGGCCTTCCTGAATTCGCCCACTTCGCCGTCGCCTTCAAGGACTTTCACGATGTCGTCGGTATCCAGAGAGTTGCCTTCGGTACGACCATAGAAATGGTATTCGCTTTCTTCTGCCACTTCGTCCAGGATGACGGTAACAGTCTTGCCAATCATATCTTCGGCATACTGAGCAGCAAGTTCTTCCTGGAATTCAGTGATGGCGTCCAAGCGGGCACGGGCTTCGCTTTCGTCTACGGGGGCCAGTTTCTTCATGGACATTACGGGAGTGCCTTCTTCGGGGCTGAACACAAAGCCGCCCAGATGTTCGAACTTGATTTCCTGAAGCAAGTCCATCAGGTCTTCGAAGTCTTCGTGGGTTTCACCGGGGAAACCTACCAGCACTGTGGTGCGGAGGGTAACGTCGGGCAGCTTGGTACGGATCCTGCGCAAAATGTCGACGAGTTCCTTGCGGGTGTACTTGCGGAGCATGTTCTTCAGAACGCTGTCGCTGCTGTGCTGGATGGGCATGTCGATGTACTTCACCAGACGGGGTTCCTTTGCCATCAGGTCCAGCAGTTCATCATCGATGAATGCGGGGTACCAGTACAGCATGCGGATCCAGGGAATATTGGTTTCGGCGAGAATGGCCTTCAGCAAGTTGGTGAGGGTCTCGCTCTTGTTCTTCTTTTCGCGGCCGAAGTAGGTGGTGTCCTGTGCAATCAAGGTCAGTTCCTTGATGCCCTGGGCTTCCAGTTCCTTGGCTTCCTTCACCAGGTCCTCGATGGGAGTGGATTTCTGGAGACCGCGGATATTGGGAATGGCGCAATAGGCGCAACGGCGGTTGCAACCTTCGGCAATCTTCAGGTAGGCATGGTGGGGAAGGCCGCCCAAGTTCAATCGGGGCAACTTATCCGGATTGCAACCTGCGGGCTGGTCAATGCCCATCTTCTTCAGGAGTTCACCGGGCTTGTAGGTGCCAACCCAGTAATCTACTTCGGGAATTTCCTTTTCCAGTTCCTCGGCGTAGCGCTTGCTAAGGCAACCGGCCACGATAAGCTTCTGCTTGGCCTTCTTGCCCTTCACCTGGGCGAGAATCGCATTGATGGATTCTTCCTTGGCGGCTTCGATAAAGCCGCAGGTGTTTACCAGGATGAAGTCTGCCTTGGAGGCGGTTTCGGTGGTCTGGAAACCGGCGCTCAACATTTCTCCAACGAGGCGTTCTGCGTCGACCTGGTTCTTGGAGCAACCCAGGTGGACAACGAAAATCTTAGGTTTTTTTGTAGCCATGCCGTCAAATATAGCAATTGATTTTCTAGCTTTAAATACCGATAAGTACAAGGAAAAAGGAGGCTTCTTCAATGAATATGAAAATTGCTCTTTCTGCAGCAATGATGGTTATGGCTTTGGGCTTGGTAGCCTGTGGCGATAGCAGTACCGGAAGCAGCGACTCTAGTGGCAATTACTGCAACGTGTCCTACACTTCTACTACCGTTACGATGAAGATGGGCTTGAACGGTGCTACCTACCAGGCTGATGGAACGCTCAAGGGAGACAGGATCTATTACAGCTACAAGGAATACTACCCGTCCGCTTCCGATGCGTCTGAACAATGCGAAAAAAAGAAAAGAGGCAACTGGTATACCAATATCAACTGCACGACCCATGACTTGACATACTCCGACTACGATGAAGTCTCCATTGAAGAAGCTGTGGAAGGCTGGGAAGATGTTTGCGATCAGTATGCTGAAAAGTATGGACTTTAACAGATAACTTCAGTTTATTCTCACAATAAAAAAAGCCCCGTTCAAAAGAACGGAGCTTTTTTCGTAGTCTTGATTCCTTATTCCCAATCGTCTTCGAAGTCTTCTGCGGGAGCCGGGGCAGCGGGTGCTGCCGGAGCTGCGGGAGCTGGCTTAGCTTCGGGAGCGGGGGCCGGAGCAGGTGCCGGTGCCGGGGCGGGCTCTGCCTTGGGTGCGGGAGCCGGTGCAGGTTCTGCCTTAGGTGCAGGAGCTGCTGCAGGTGCGGACTTGGAAGCCGGAATTTCTACGACTTCTTCTTCCTCTTCTTCGTCATCGTCCCAGCTACCGTTAGAAGCGGTGTTGCTGCTGTAGGATGCGCTGTTGCTATAGGAACTGCTTTCGCCACCACCAGGATTGCCGACTTCGTCGTTCTTGGTCTTGTCCACCCACCAAGCGTAGTTCAGCGGGTTCAAAGTCTGCTTACCGTAGTTCTGGGCGTCTGCGGAGCTTGCGAAGTAGCCAACGCGGATACGGTAGTAGGTGCCTTCCAGTTCACCCGGGTTTTCTACGGATGCGATGTAGGCCTTCACGTTGTTTTCTGCCAATTTCTTCACGATAGCGTCTGCAGCCTTCTTGGAAGCCTGGATGCTAACCTGGATTACATAGTCGCCCTTGTCCAACTGACCGTCGCCATTTGCGATGGGAGCCTTGGCTGCCGGGACTTCTTCCTTGACGGCTTCGTCCTTGGATGCGGAAAGAGACTGGATGGGAACCAGCTGCGGTTCGTCTGCTGCCTTTGCTTCTTCTGCTGCAGGAGCTGCTGCTTCGGCTGCGGGTGCGGGAGCCGGCTTTGCGGCGGGAGCTGCTGCCTGGGCGGCCGGTTTTGCAGGTTCCATCTGCGGAACCAGGTCTTCTTCTTCGTTACAGGCCATGAACAAGGAACAGGCCAGGGCGAGGGAGCCTAAAGATAAAGCTGAAAAGGATTTCATCCCAATCTCCGTTTTTTGTTGAAAAATCAAGATAAACTATGCTTTGTAAGTTTTTTAAAATATACATAAGTCTTTGATATTCCGCAAGTTATTACAATAAAAACCCGCTCTTTTTTTAAGACCCTTGACGGAACTCACAGGAATGAATATATTTGGCTATCCAAATTTGAATTTTTAATTATTAACCAAAGGATTATCGTGATCGGCGTTATTGTTAAGTCCAACGAACCTTTCGAACGCGCTCTCAAGCGTTTCACCAAGTCTTGCGAAAAGAACGGCATCATTTCCGATGTCAAGAAGCGTCAGCGCTTCGAAAAGCCTTCTGAAGAAAAGAAGCGCATCGAAACTGCTGCTCGTCGCAAGCGCTTGAAGGAAATTGCTGACCAGAACCGTAAGCGTCTGTACTAATTCGGTTGGCCCGTCCGGGTCTATCCTGATTAGACATATGCAAGGTGGTCAAACCTAGCCTACGCGTAGCTGGGTGATCATTTCCAAGGCAAATGAAAATCTGTGAGTCGCTAACTGTCTGGTTGGTGGCTCATTAGGTGTTTATAGACAAAAGGAATAAAATATGGCAAGTGCACTGCTTACTCGTATTCTTGACGATGTCAAAGCCTCTATGAAGGCTCACGATTCCGAAACCCTCAGCGTTCTTCGTACCCTTCATTCTGATATCAAGAACGAAGCTATGAAGTCCGGTGCAACCCCCGCCCAGATTACCGAATCCATCACAGATGAAATGTGCGTGGATGTCTTGGCTAAGAGCGTGAAGCAAAAGCAGGAAGCTATCGAAATTCTCAAGAAGGGTGGCTTCATGGACAAGATTCCGGCTGAAGAAGCTGTCATCGCCATCTACAAGAAGTACATGCCTGCCGAAATGACCGAAGACGAAGTCAAGGCTTTGATTGCTGAAATCAAGGCTGCAACTGGCGCTACCTCTCCCAAGGACATGGGCAAGATCATGAAGGAACTTCAGCCCAAGGTGAAGGGTCGTTTCGATGGCAAGCGCGTCAGCGCCCTGGTCCAGGAAGCCCTCAAGTAATAATGCCTCAAGGCGAACAAAGTAAAATTCAAGAATTGGAGCTGCTCTACAAGATTAGCTCCATTTTGAACCAGAGTCTAGATTTTGAGAATGTGGCTCATCCCATTCTCGAGGTGTTGGAATCTACCATGGGTGTGCAGCATGCCACCCTTACTTTGTATAATCGCCACACCGGCGAAATCTCCATTGAAATTGCAGAAGGTTTGTCCAGCCGCCAGGCCCGTAAGGGCCGTTACAAGGTGGGCGAAGGTGTCACTGGTAAGGTGGTGGAAACCGGTAAGCCGGTCATCATTCCCTCTGTGGGAAAAGACCCCAACTTCTTGGACCGCACTGGCCGTGGTAAGGACGAAAACCGAGCCTTCCTCTGCGTTCCCGTGATCATGGAACATGAGGTCATTGGCGCCTTGAGTGCTGACGTTCAGGATCCTGTAGAAACGGAACTTCCCGAAAAACTTCGTTTGTTAGAAATCATCGCCCAGATGCTTGCGGGCGCAGTGAAGTTGCGTCGTCAGGCCCGCGAAGAAAACGAAATCCTGAAGGCGGAAAACGAACGCTTGACCATGGAGCTTAAGGACCGCTTCCAGCCCGACAATATCATCGGGCGCTCCAGCGAAATGCAGCGTGTCTACGCCCAGATTGACCAAGTTTCCAAGAATCCCCTTCCCGTACTGATCGTGGGGGAGGTGGGCACCGGCAAGGGCCTTGTGGCCGAAGCTATCCATTATCGTTCCGACCGCAACACTCATCCCTACATCCGCGTCCATTGCGCCTCCATGCCGGAGTCTGTGCTGGACCGTGAACTTTTCGGAAGTGAACGTGGCGCCTTGGTAGGCGTCCTTACGGAAACCCCGGGCCGTGTGGAACAGGCCGATGGCGGTACGCTGTTCCTGGATGAAGTGGCGGAACTTTCTCCCAACCTTCAGGTGAAACTTTTGCGCCTGCTGCAGGATGGCGAAATGGAACGTGTTGGCGCCCGTTTTTCAAAGAAGGTGAACGTCCGCATCATTGCCGCCACCACCAAGAACTTGCAGCAGATGGTGGCCGAGGGCACCTTCCGCGAAGACCTTTACTACCAGCTCCACATTTCGCCTATCTACGTTCCCGCCCTGCACAATCGCAAGACGGACATCGTCCTTCTGGCTGATCACTTTGTGGAACATTATTGCCGTATCGTGGGTAAGAACGTGCGCCGTCTGGCCCGCACCACCATCAACATGCTCATGAGCTACCCCTGGCCCGGCAACGTCCGCGAGCTTGAAAACGCCATCGAGCGCGCGGTCCTCGTGACCGATGAAGACGTCATCTACCCCCATCACTTCCCGACCACATTGCAGACCGCAGAAACTTCCGGCACTCAGGTGTCCGGCAACCTGAAACTGATGGTGGAAGCCTACGAACGTGACATCATTTGCGATGCCCTCAAGAGTTCCAAGGGCAAGATGGCCGCAGCTGCCCGCAGTCTCTCCACCACGCCCCGCATTCTTACGTACAAAATAAAACAGCTAGGCATAGATCTCGCTGGTTTCGGAAAATAGGATTGCGACGGTGAAAAATGTTTTGGAGGTCTCTATGAATAAAATAACTACACTGTTGCTTTCTGCTTTTTTTGCCGTGGTTGTATGTGCCTGCTCTGACGAATCTTCCGACAGTTCCGACATTAATGGCCCCGACGCAAGGCTTTCATCTTCTTCGCAAGAACTGTCTTCTGGAGAGGATGCCGACATCTTCGTTGAGTATGTCGAACCGCCTACGCTATCCTGTGAAAATGTGGAAAGTATCCTAGTTGATTCGGAATTGGATTCGTCGTATTATTTTTCCAGCATCGGCTTTTATGGGGAAAATGTAATTGCCGTTCCATACTATTTCTCTAAGCGGTGGTTGGTTGGTCATGAGGATGATCCGGATTCGGCGCCTATCTATATAAAAAAGAACGGAGATGATTCTTGGCAATCCGTATATGCATTGGAAAACGACAGCTACAATCCGACGGATAACAAAATCTGTATTGTTGGAAATCATTTAGCATTTGTTCGATCTTCAGATAAGCGTTATGATGGATCTGAATATGAAATTTGCCATTCTGCGGATGCCGAAAAATGGGATTGCACGCCCTCCCAGGGGGAGACGTGGCTAACTTGTGACGATGAATATTTCTACAAGAGCGACGATGAAAAATTG
Organism: Fibrobacter sp.; assembly: GCA_024399065.1. Lineage (NCBI taxonomy): Bacteria > Pseudomonadati > Fibrobacterota > Fibrobacteria > Fibrobacterales > Fibrobacteraceae > Fibrobacter > Fibrobacter sp. The sequence goes on from JAKSIB010000001.1 coordinate 221,189, forward strand.
TATTATTCTAAAAATGCAGAAGATTGGACCTTGATAAACTATAAGCTCGGCGACATGATTGAACCTATTTTTGATGCGTTCTCCAATGATTCTGCGCATTTTATTGTCGTTTCTTTTTTCACCTTTGCTGAGAATCGAGCAGACCGTTATACTGCGCTTCTTTATTCTAAGGACATGGATAATTGGGACACTAATCACGTTATGGGCGGTTTATCCTATTCGCTCGTCCGCTTCAATGACCTATATATAATGTCGTTAGATAGAAGTTATCATGTAAACGGAAACCTTTATTATTCGAAAGATTTGAAGAACTGGATTCCAATTAAGTCGGTGAACGATAAGTATAATTTTGCGGGGAGCACGTTGGCTGTCTCGAAAGGAGTCTTAGTGGTTGTAGGGGAAGGCGGGGGCTCTGACTCATGGTTTGTTCTTGCATCACGGAATGGTAAGGATTTTAAGGAACAGTGTGGCGGTGGTGCTGAATACGTCAGGGCCTTTTCAGATACTTTGGGGAATTTTTATGCCCTGCGTAGGAATGATTTCGGTTCGTATGGCAAATACGATGTTCTTCGCGTAGTTGAATAACTTGAATTCACTTTTTTAACCACAAATCCCTTCTTACTTCAAACTTCCTACTTCCTACTAATTTCTATCTTTCCCTCCGAAAAGTAAACCTCTAACCCCTAGACCCTAGTCTCTAGACCCTAAATTATGCAATTCCGTCCTGTTAAAGAACAGCTTGATATTTTGATGCGCGGCGTGATCGACATTGTCCCGCAGGATGAACTCGAAAAGAAACTCCAGAAATCCTACGAGACTGGCGTTCCCCTCCGTATCAAGATGGGTGTTGACCCCACTGCACCGGACGTTCATTTCGGCCATACCGTCGTCATGCGCAAGCTCCGCCAGTTCCAGGATCTGGGTCATACCGTCGTTCTGATCGTTGGTGACTACACCGCCCAGATTGGTGACCCCAGCGGCCGTAACAAGGCCCGTCCACGCCTCACCCACGAACAGGTTCTGGAAAACGCAAAGGAATACCAGGAACAGTTCTTCAAGGTTGTGCGCCGTGACCAGGTGGAAATCCACTACAATGGCGAATGGTTCTCCAAGCTGGACTTCAGCAAGGTTACCGAACTTATGGGTCAGTTCACTGTAGCCCAGATGCTGGAACGCGAAGACTTCCACAACCGCTACACTGCAAATACCCCCATTAGCCTTCACGAATTCATGTACCCCATGATGCAGGGCTACGACTCCGTTGCCATCAAGTCCGACGTGGAACTTGGCGGTACCGACCAGAAGTTCAACGTGCTTCGCGGTCGCGACCTTCAGATTTTCGAAGGCATGGAACCCCAGATCGGCCTCTTCATGCCTATCCTCCTGGGTACCGACGGCAAGGTCAAGATGTCCAAGTCCATCGGTAACTACGTGGGCCTCAACGAGCCTGCCGACGTCATGTACCACAAGATCTACAGCCTGGCTGACAGCATCGTTGAAAACTGGTTCGAACTCTTGACCGAAATCCCCATGGAAGAAATCAAGCAGATGATGGCTGACGTGGCTTCCGGCAAGATGAACCCCAACGAAGCAAAGCATCGTCTGGCTATGGACATCGTGACTCAGTACTATGGCGCCGAAGCTGCAGAAGCAGCCGCTGCCAAGGAAAAGGAAATCCATAGCGGTAACGCAATTCCTAGCGATGCTGCCGAATGCTCTGTTGCTGCCGGTTCCTACGGTGCCCTCGACCTCCTGGTGGAAGTCAAGGCTTTCGCCTCCAAGGGTGAAGCCCGCCGCATGGTCCAGAACGGTGGCGTCAAGATCGGTGGCGAAAAGCTGGCTGATCCTCAGGCCCAGATTGAAATCAAGGGCGGCGACCAGATGGTTATCCAGGTGGGTAAGCGTAAGTTCTACAAGGTGAACTTCTAAGTTCATCAAGGATTGGGGAAATATGGCTCAGGAAATTCTCATTCTCGGTTTGAATCCGGCATGGCAGCGCTTGTTCTTCCTGGACAAGTTCACGCTGGGCGAAGTCCACCGCATTAGCAAGGTGGAATCCTACGCCTCCGGTAAGGGCATCAACTGCGGCCGCGTGCTGCAGTTGCTTGGCGGTACTCCGCTCCTGATGCATTTCTTGGGTTCTGAGCACGGCTCCCGAATCTTTGACGAACTGTCTGCCTGCGGTATCCAGCAGGCTCCGGTGTGGATCAAGGAACCGACCCGCATCTGCACCACCATCGTCAGCGAAGGCGAATCTACAGAACTTATTGAACCGTCTCCGCTCCTTTCTGAAGTGGAAAACGAAGACTTCATCCAGACCTTGAACCAGTACTGGGCTTCCACCCAGAGCGTTGCCCTTTGCGGTTCTTTCCCCAAGGGTTTTGACGTGGACCAGATCAACTCCCTGGACTTCACGGGCAAGAAGGTCTTTATCGACGCTATCGAAGGCATCGACGCCTGGCTCGCCAAGGGTGTGGAACTTCTCAAGATCAACCTCGACGAATACTGCAAGCTTTGCGAACGTATGGGCATTCCTCTGGTGATGAGCAGTCCCCAGTTCTGGAAGATGTCCGCTACCACGGTGCTGGAACGTCTCCCCATCAAGAATCTGGTGGTGACCGATGAAGATGCTCCGGTCCGCGCCTTTAGGCTTGTGGAAGGCAAGTTCCAGGGCATTCAGCTCCAACCGCCGACCATCCAGATGAAGAACGATATCGGTGCAGGCGACTCCTTCTTTGCTGGCTGGCTCCTGGCTGATTCCCAGAACCTTTCCTTTGAGGAACGTCTAGTGAAGGCAACTGCAGTGGCTGTGGCCCGTTGCGAAGTGGAACGTCCCTGGAACCTCAAGCTGGATCGCGTAGACGAATTGGAAAAATCCCTTTCCGAAGCTGTCGAAAAGCTGGAGTAATTCCGAATGACGTTGTTTGCTTTTGCGTCAACGTTGGAATTCTCAAAAATGTTTCCGGAAGTGTCTATTCCGGAAAATCCAAACAATATTACGGATAAAGTAATTTCTCTTGCCGAGGGTGGCAAGAACCTAGGCTGCGCCGCAATCTTGGGCGTGGGACTTGTGGAGTTTTCTGCAAACCTTTCCGCCTTGCTTAATCGCAAAAATGAACTTGAAATTACGTCGGTTGTACTAGTGGGGATTTGTGGCGCCTTTAAGGACCGCGACCTGCAAGTGGGTGATGTCGTCCGCGTAGACTCTGAAATGGTGGGCGACTTGGGTGTGGAAGAGGCTGATGGCTCCTTTACCGCCTGGTCTAAAATTTCCGGCGAAGTCAAGAAGTACGATGCCGCCGACCCGTCTTCCGCTCCCCTCTGGATTCGAAACCTGCGGGGCGCCTCGGGCATTTCCGTCAACTGCTGTACCGGAACCGAAGCCACCGCCCGTGTCCGCGCTCATTTGTTCAATGCCGACGTGGAATCCATGGAGGGCGCCGCCTGCTTCTCCATCTGCAATGCCTTTGCTGTTCCCGCCTACGAAATTCGCGCTGTCAGCAACTTTGTGGGGACCCGCGACAAATCCCAGTGGGAAATCGCCGAAGCCCTAGAAAAGCTCAGGGAGCTTTTCAATTACGAATAACCAATTACGAATTACTAGAATTGCAGTCCTAGGCCGCAACAATAAATCGCCCCAAATTTTTCATACTTCATACTTCATACCTCACACCTCGTACCTCGAACCTCGTACCTCGAACCTCGAACCTCGTAACTAGAACCATGCGCTTGTCTCTCGGAATCTCCACCTGTCCCAACGACACCTACATTTACGAAGCCCTCGTTCATGGCCTCGAAAATTCTCCCTTTGAATGGGATGTCCATTTTGCTGATGTCCAGACCCTGAACGAATGGATCATGGCGGGAAAGCTGGATGTGGCAAAGGTTAGTGCCCAGGTATATCCCGAAATTGAGAAGGATTACCGTTGCCTCGGCTGTGGCGGAGCTATTGGCTATGGGTGCGGCCCGTTGCTTCTTTCCTCTAGCGCCGATTCCTTTGACGGAAACGCCCCTACGGTTCTGCCGGGCGCAAACACCACTGCCGCCTTGTTGTTCAAGTTTTGGTATCAGAAGAAGTTTGGTGGAAAACCTGACCTCCAGTTCGCTTTGTTCAATCAGGTCTACGAAGGTCTCCTCTCCAAGGATTACGTACAAGGTGTGACCATCCACGAACATCGCTTCACCTGGAAGCGGGACTGCCTCCATTTGCTACAGGACCTTGGCGCCTTCTGGGAACAGGAAACGGGAACTCCCATACCCCTTGGCATTTCTGTTGCCCGCCGTTCCCTTGGCGACGAAACCATTGCGCTGGTGGAAAATGAAATTCGTGAAAGTCTGAAAATTGCTCGCGGTCGTTCTGAACTTGTCACACCTTTCATTGATGAAAAGGCTCAAATCGAGGACAAAAAGGTGATGGAAGATCACATCAATATGTTCGTCAATGACTTCTCCGAAAACGTGGGGGAGAGGGGTTGGGCCGCTCTAGAAAACCTGTGGCGGTTATCACATTGTGAATAAACTGTGAATTTGTACATTTTTATTGTAATATTATGGAAATGTAAACGTTGTTTTACAAAATGGCGAATTTTTTCAAAAAACTTTATTTATTTTCCATACTGCATATTTTAAGTGGAGTTTACTTATGAGCTTAGTGAACGATCTGGACCAAGAAGTCGAAAATTTCAAGCGCGAATACGACAAGTTCTCTCGCGGCAACAAGTCTGCCGGAACTCGTGCTCGCAAGATCCTGCAGGACATCAAGAAGACCTGCCAGGAAATCCGTGTATCTATCCAAGGAGCTAAGAAAGAGGACGAAAAGGCTGAACCGGCCTCCGAAGATTAACCTTCGGGTACCTCCCAAAGTGCTAAAATCACAACATTTTTTGCCCGTTTTTGCGAAAATCGTTTGACTAAAGCCCTTTTTGAAGGTATATTCCCATTTGGATTTTATGTCGCCCGAACTGGGTGGCGTATAAGTTGAAGAATTTAAAGTGTTCTATGATTGGAGAAACGTAGCAGTATGACCCTAAAGAAACTGGTCTTAATTACGGCCGGGGCAATGCTTCTTACCGGAACCGCCATGGCCAAGAATATCAATGTGCCTGGTGATTACAGCAAGATTGCAGACGCTCTCGGTAACGCCGACGCCGGAGATACCATCTTCGTTAAGCGCGGTACTTATAACGAAAACATCACCTTGATCATGGGTGTTGTACTTAAGGGCGAAGATCCGCTCACTACCATCATCGATGGTGGCCGTCGCGGTCCGACCGTCATGGGTACTTCTGGCGCCGAAATGTCTCACTTCACTGTGAGAAACGGTCTTGAAGGTATTCTTTGCGAAAACGCTGCTCCCTACATCCACCACACCTACGTGATGGACAACCATGCAACTGGTATCGGCGCATTCATTTCTCTGCCTCACCTCCGCAACAACGTGGTGTACGGCAACCGCTGGTCCGGCATCCTCGCATGGGGCGCTAAGTCTCTCGATGCTTACATTGAACAGAACGTTGTCCTTCGCAACGGCTACTCTGGCCTTGCTTTGAAGGGACCGACCAACGTGGTCGCCCGTAACAACATCTTCATGGAAAACCACTACTACGGTGTGTTTGCTGACCCGGCTGCCGGTCAGACGAAGGTGGAATACAACAACATCTACAAGAACTATTATCCGTTCAACCAGTTCATCAAGGTTAACCGTACGAACGTTTCCTTGGATCCGAAGTTCATGAATGCTTCTCTTTCCAAGCCGAACTTCTACTGCCAGTCTACCTCTCCGATGCTCAAGCGCGGTAAGGGTAAGATGGACATCGGTTTGACTGCTACCGAACTGGTGAAGGAAGATGAAGCTGTTGAAGAAACCCGTAATCCGGATACCGATGGCGACGGCCTTTGCGATCCTTGGGTTTCTGAAGAAGGCGTTGCAGACAAGTACGCATCCATTTGTACCGGTCTCGACAACTGCCCGGAAGAAGCTGAAGACTTCGATGGCTATCAGGACGACGATGGTTGCCCGGATGCCGATAACGACCGTGACGGTCTCTGCGATCCTTGGGTAGAAGCCAAGGGCATGCTCTCCAATTTCGCTCACATCTGTAAGGGTGTTGACCTCTGCCCGGAACAGGCAGAAACCCAGAACGAATATAAGGACGATGATGGTTGCCCGGATGAAGTTCCGCAGCCGCCGAAGAAGCGCTTCGTTCTTGAAGGTGTGAACTTTGAATCTGGTAAGGCAACCATTACTCCGGACTCCTACATCTCTCTTATGAAGGTTGTGGACATCATGGAAACCTTTACCGATGCTACCTTCCAGATTGTCGGCCATACCGATAACGTTGGTAACAAGGACAAGAATAAGCAGCTTTCCGCTGACCGCGCTGCCGCAGTGAAGAACTTCCTCGTCGAAAAGGGTATCGACGAAAGCCGAATTGTCACTGACGGTATGGGTGATTCTCAGCCGGTTGCTTCTAACAAAACCCCTGAAGGTCGTGCTCAGAACCGTCGTATCGAGTTCATCCGCACGGATATGAAGTAAAGGAGTAGGTGATGCGTTCTAATTTTATTAAAACCGCAGTTCTCGGACTCTCCGTCGCTAGCACTTCCTTGTTTGCTGATGCAACTTATTCTCCCCATAAGTATCAGCAGAACGACTGGTTTGCAGAATTTGGTGGCAACACCGCTATGTACGTCAACCCGGCAGGCATCGCTGAAACCGAACAGCTCGAAGTCAGCGCTGCATTCTTCAGCTCCATTAGTGGTGAAGCTAGCCAGGAATATGTCAGTGTAACTTATCCTTGGGATTACAAGCACACTTTGGGCGTGTCTCTTTTCGAAAACGGTGCATCCATCGAAGGTGGCAAGTCCTACGGCGAATACTCTATCTTGGTTGGCTATGCTTACAACATGATGCAGTTCGTCTCCCTTGGTGTTGACCTCTCTATCCTTTACATCAACCAGTTCGATGAAACCACTCAGCTGACCTTCGGTGCAGACCTCGGTGTTACCGTCAATGCACTCTCTTCTTCCAAGTACGGCTACCTCTTGATCGGCCTTGCTTTGCAGAACGTTGCTCAGCCGGGTATCAGCACTGCTGATGTTGATGGCTTTACTTTTGTTGTTCCGGGTTTCTTCGGTAGTGGTAGCAGCGATGCTTACAACATCCCGAGTAACCTCAACGTCTCCTTCTTCTACCGCGGCCTCAACCGTACTCTCGAAGCCAAGGCAGAAATCTCCCTCATCGACATCTTCCATGCTGATGAAGAAGGTGGTAGCGGCGTTAATCCGGAATTCAGCCTTACCTTGACCTACTTCCTCTCCCCGCACCTTGGTGTCCGTCTCCGCTTCACAAAGGAAGGCTACCCGGTTGCTGGTGCTACTGTGAACGTCAAGGATGTTAGCATCTTCCGTTACCTCGCTCTCGATCTCGAAATGTCTCACGATGACCTCTATGCTAAGAAGAATCGTGGCTTCATCTGGGCTGTGAAGATTACTTCCCGCTTCGGTGACACTCGTGAAGAAAAGATCGGTGAAGAACGTTATCGTCGCTTGAAGATCGAACCTGAAAACGACTACCGTGCTGCAATGCGTCTCTACTTGAACCGTCAGTTCCTCGAAGCAGCTTATGCTTTCGGTAAGGTTCAGACCAAGTACCCCGCATTCCACCTTGTTGACCAGGCTGCTTTCTATAAGGCAAAGTCCTTCGAAAACCTCCGTATGCACAAGGCTGCAAAGTCTGTCTACGAAGACGCTATCAAGCGCTATCCGCAGAGTGACCAGCGTGCTAAGTACCACTTCCAGTTGATGAACATCGACTACAAGGAAGGCAAGTACACTGAAGCTATGTCCAAGTACCAGAACATTGCTCAGAAGTTCGGTGAAAGCGACGTTAAGGCTGACGCTGACTACGTTGCTGGTCAGATCAAGTTTGAACAGGGCCTCTACCAGGAAGCAGTTGACCTGCTCGCAGCAATCCTTCCGGGTAACGCAAACTACTTCTATGCTCGCTATACCATGGGCATCGCTTATAGCCGCCTTGGTAAGTGGGACGAAGCTGAAAACAGCTTCCGCGACATTACCGAACAGCCGGTTTCCAACCAGTCTGAACGTGACTTGCAGGATGCCGCTAAGGTCAAGCTCGGTCATATCTTCTTCTCTGGTGAAAAGGCTGACATCAGTGCTGCAGCTCAGATGTACGCACAGGTTCAGGCTGGCTCTCCGGTCTACGATGAAGCTATGCTCGGTATTGCATGGTCCTTCCTCAAGGTTAACAAGCCGGACGATGCTATGAAGCCGGCTCAGTGGATCATCAAGAACCTTCCGGAATCCTTCCTGGTTTCTGAAGCTTACTTGGTGGTTGGTTACTGCCACTTCATGAAGAAGGATTACAACGGTGCTGTCAAGGCTCTTGAACAGGCTGAAAAGCGCACCGAACAGCCGGTTGTCTCTGTTGCTGCTCGTGACAGTGCTCGCCAGGCATACGACTCCATGCAGGATGAATTTGATTCTGTCCAGACTAAGGCTTTGGATCTCGCTCGTCAGCTCCCCACTCCGCGTGTGCAGAGCAAGCGTGAAGCTTTGAAGCCGTCCTTTGATAAGGCTAACGCCGCTATCGAAAGTTACGCTGCCTTCAACCTCAAGGCAATTCAGAGTGACCGCTTTGAATCCAACCGTAAGCGTATCCTTGATGACGCAGGCTTTACCTTGGCAACCGTTAAGACCAAGATGGGTCAGGGCGCTGGTAGTTCTCAGGCTGCTGAAGAACTCGACGCTTTGGATGACGACTTAGATCTGGAATAATAAAAGAATGAAGCTTAGACCTGGAGAACTTAGTTCTCTAGGTCTTCCCCTTTTTTTAAATTATTAGGTGGAAAGAGAAAGATGAAAAAATTAATGCTTGTTGGTGCAATCGTTTGCTCGCTGATTGGTAATTCCTTTGCAGCGTCCGACCCTTGTAAAGACAAAGTAGCCGAAGCCAAGAAGTTGGCTGCAAAATGTAAGGCTATGCCTAAGGGCCCCGAAAAGACCCAGTGTGCTGGCTCCTATAAAGTTTTGAAGAACCAGGCCGAACAGGCTTGCCGTTCTGGTGGTCTTGACGAAGATGGTATGCGTCAGGCTATCGCCCAGTGGGAAAAGCAGGTGAACAACTGTAAGGGTAAGCAGAACGCACGTTGCGCTTCCGCTCTCCAGCAGCTCGGTCACTATCAGTTCCAGTTGGAAGAAAAGCAGTTCTTGGACAAGAACGCTCAGTACGAAGAAGACGTAGCATGGTGCGCAGACCGTGATAACAAGCCGGCAAAGTGCGCTAACATTGACCAGCTCCCGAAGGCTGACCATAAGAAGTCTCTCGGCTACTTCCTCGAATACATCGATAAGTATCCGAAGGAATCCAAGACTCCGACCGTTATTTACCAGGCTGCTGCTGTGCAGGAAGCTTCCGGTGAAGACGAAAAGGCATTCAAGCTTCGTGATCGCCTCGTCAAGAACTTCCCGGACAACGGCCTTGTCCCGAAGGCTTGGCTCCGTATTGCTGAATACCACTTCATGAACCGTAAGTTCCGCGATGCTATCGCCGCCTATAAGAAGGTGACTGGCTTCGAAAGCTTGACCGGTAAGGAAGCTGCCTTGGCAATGTACCACTTGGCAGAATCCTACTATAACATTGCAGAATACGAAACCGCTGCAATTAAGTACTACGAATATATCATTGGTGCAGACAAGGGTAAATACCCTGCTGACTTGCGCGCAGAAGCTATGGACTTCATGGCTGCATCCTTCTCTGACTTGGAAGGTGGTGGTGTCCAGGAAGCTGAAGCATTCTTGAAGGATAAGAAGGTTCCGTTCAAGGATTCCGTCTACTACCGTATCGGTATGAAGAACAAGGACCATGACCGTAACGAAGAAGCTGTCCAGTCCTTCAAGCGTTTGATGAATATCAACCCGGACTACATCGATGCTCCGTTGGCTGATATCGCTATGATCGAAATTTTGATCGTCCAGCAGAAGTTCGAAGATGCTCAGGCTCATCGTTACACTGTTGTGAAGCGTTATGACCGTAACTCTTCCTGGTACAAGAAGAACCAGAAGTATCCGGAATCTGTGAAGAATGCTGAAACTGCTATCCGTGGCGCTATGCTCGACATCCCGCAGTACCACCACGCACGCGCTGCTAAGCTCACCAAGGAAGGTGACTTGGAAGCCGGTAAGAAGCAGTATGCAGAAGCTATCAAGGCTTACGAAAAGTTCTTGGAACGTTACAAGAAGGAACCGACCTGGGACGAATACAAGGTTCACATCAACCTCGCTCTCGTCTATCAGGAAATGGGCCAGTATGCTAACGCTGCAAAGATGTTCAACTGGATCGTCGACACCGATACTACCCGTTACGGCCGTCGTCCCATGGGTTCTGATGCTCTCCTGAAGAAGGAAGAAGCTGCTTATAACGCTGTGCTTGCTATGGACCAGTCTCGCGAAAACGCAAAGAAGAACAAGGCTGGCGACGACAATGTTAAGGCTTACTCTCTCCCGGAAACCAAGGCCTACTTCGAACAGGTTAAGAAGTACATGGCTAAGTACGGTCAGAACAAGGAAGCTGCAGAACTTGCATACAACGCTGCTATCGTTCACTACGATGCAAAGCAGTTCAAGGTTGCTGTTGGCGTGCTCCGCGACTTGAAGCAGAAGTTCCCCAACCATCAGTACATCTTGCTCATCAGCCGTATGCTCGCTCAGTCCCTCTTGGAATCTAGCCAGCTCGACGAAGCTCTTACTGAATTTAGATGGCTCTACAAGCAGTATCATGATGTCAAGGCTACCAGAAACGACTCCATGGCTGCTGAAATCGAAAAGGCTATTGCTTACGTTCTCTTCCAGCAGGCTGAACAGTCTGTTAAGAACGGCCAGAACGAAAAGGGTGCTGGCGCTTACTTGGAACTCGTGAAGCTCTACCCGAAGATCGACATTGCTGACAAGGCTGTGTTCGAAGCTGCAGTTGCTTATGAAAATGCAAAGCAGTTCGTGAAGGCTGCTGAAACCTTCATGATGTTGCCGAAGCAGTACGCTGCATCTCCGCTCACCATCAAGGGTATCCTCCGTGCTGCATCCGACTACAAGAAGGAAGCAGAAGCTAACAAGAATAATAAGAAGGTGTTCGAACAGCGTAACCGCGAAGCCGCACAGACCTTCTTGTTCATCACCAACAACTTCCCGCAGGACTCCATGGCCTTCCAGGCTATCGGTTTCGCTGCTCAGGTCTACGACTCCATCCCGGATAAGAAGACCGCTGCAACCACTTACGAAATCGCTTACAAGCGTTACCCGAAGAACGAAAAGACTCCGTCCTTCCTCTATAGCGCATGCTTGAGCTATGACGAAGCTAAGATGGTTGACGAAGCTATCCGTTGTAACAAGGACCTCGTTCGTGACTATCCGAAGAGCACCTACGCTCTCGACGCTGCATTCTCCATCCCGATGGCTTATGCAAACGGCAAGAAGTGGGACCTCGCTGCTAAGGAATACCACAACTTCATCAAGAGCTACAACGAAGACAAGGAAAAGCTGATCGCTGCCTACATCGGTGCTGCTCGTGCTTACATGGAACTTAAGGACGAAGACAAGGCTATCGCCGATTACGACGCAACCTTGAAGAACTACGATAAGTTCGGTCTTCAGATCAAGAATGCAGACCCGGCTGTCCCGGCAGAAGCTGCTTACTACCTCGGTGAACGTGAATACAATAAGATGGCACCGATCGTGATCAAGGGTAAGGACAAGGATAAGGCTAAGATCATCAAGCAGTTGGTCGAAATCCTCCAGAAGGCTATGGGTCATTACTCCAAGTCTGCTACCTACGCATCTGAAAAGTGGACCTTCCGCGCTACCAACCGTATGGGTATGTTGTTCGTTACCATGGCTGCTAAGATCCGTGAACAGGAACTTAACGGTAAGAAGGAAGACGAACGCTTCGCAGAACGTATCGGTATCGTCCAGCAGCTCCCGAGCTACTACGAACAGGCTCGTCCGATCTTCCAGAAGAACATCGACCTTGCTCGTGACCAGGGCTTCTACAATAAGGACGTGGTCGAAGCTGAAGAAGGCTATATCGAAATGTACTACCAGGGTTGTGCAGTGTTCGTCGAAGTTGCTGACGCATTCGCTAACTCTCCGCTTCCGGACTCCGCTGCCATCGTAAAGGAATACGTCGAATACGAAGGCGCTGTTAAGGAAGACGCTATCGAAATGGCTCACGAAGACCTCGAAGCTTATCGTGAAGAATTGAACACTCGTTCTGAAGGTGCTAAGGAACTGGCTAAGCCGCAGTGCGCAACCGGTATCAAGGCATCCGCTCACTACGGTATCGATAACCAGTGGACTGCAAAGCTCTTCGAATTGCTCAAGACTCTCGACGAAAACGACGAAACCTTGAACACCAAGATCGAAAAGTTTGACCCGTCTACCTTGTTCTCCGACCCGGCATACTTCAAGACCAAGGCTCGTATCGAACAGATCTCCAAGTCTGAAGTCATGACTCCGGAAGAACAGATCGCTACCTACCGCGATATCATTAAGGAAGGCAAGGCTGAAAACGAAAAGTTGAAGGCTGAACTCGCTGACCTTAAGAAGCAGATGGCTCCGGCTGACGCTGGTGTCGGCGCTGGCATGGGTGCTGCAGACGACGCAGCAGGCATGAACTAGCGGTAAAAACAAATTTACGGGGGACCTAGTTCATAGGGTTCCCCTATTTATTCAGGCAAAAAAAGGCACTTGGGATTTTGTAAAACAAGTTTTACATGTCCCGAGCCCCTAATTTGCCCAAAAAAAAATAAATATGAACGAAGATTATCAAAAACAACAAAAAAACACTCAATGAAAGGAGTACTCTAATGTCTAAAATGCTTCAATCCTTCAGCCCTGAATCCGATGGTTGGCAGTTCATGTGGATCATCTTGGTCGTCTTCCTGATCGGCCTTGGCTTCTCCATCGAACGTTTTGTCTACATCATGCTCAAGAGCGGTAAGGGTCGTGCAAAGTTCCTCGCTGACTTCGGTAAGCTCATCTCTTCTCAGCAGTACGATCAGGCTCTCAACCTGGCTAACTCTGCAAAGCTCCCGGTTGCTCGCGTTATGGCTGCTATCGTTGCCGCTCGTAACGGTGGTCGCGAAACCATGACTGCTGCTTGCGATGCAGTTTTCCTTACTGAAGCTCCCCGTCTGACTCGCTACATTTCCATCATTCAGGTTATGGCATCCATCTCTACCTTGCTCGGCCTTATGGGTACCATTTACGGTCTGATCTTCACCTTCGACGCTGTTGCTAACAAGCCGGCTTCCGAACGTGCTAAGGCTCTTTCTGACGGTATTGCTATCGCTATGGGTACCACCCTCCTCGGCCTTCTCTCTGCAGTGCCTCTTCTGGTCATCGTTGGCCTCCTCAACATGAACTCTGAACGCCTCATCCAGGAAATGGAAGAAAAGGGCCTCAAGATCATCAACTCCTTGGCATAATTGTTTAGGTAATTACAATTAACTGGAGTTTATAAAATATGTCAAGACAACTTAAGAAACCAGCAAAGCCTGAAGAACCGGACCTGTTGCCGGCAATGGGCTTGTTCACAATCCTGATTCCTATGCTGTTGTCTATGGCTGCCTTCTCCAAGCTGGCTATCGTTGAAGTCAATCTGCCGGAACGTTCCATGATGCAGATGGACAACGATACCCCTCCGGAACCGGACCAGCAGGCTCTGAACCTCTCCCTCGCTATCACCGGTGATTACCTGGTGATCGGTGCTCGTGGTGGTTTCCAGCCCAATGTCTACTTCAAGGAAATGTGGACATTCCGTTGCAAGTCCGACGCTAAGTTGGTTACTTACTCTCCGGACGATGTGAAGGCTGCTGTTGATGGCGGTCATGGTCCCAAGTGCAAAGATGGCTCCGAAATGGATAAAGAAAAGTATCTTTATGAAATCGAAACCATTGAACTTTGGGCAATCAACAAAGAATCTGAAGAAGATCCGGGTCGCGTTCTTTGGGCAGTCTACACCAATGGTGGTACTGCTGAAGAAGCAATTGCTGACTCTGCATACGTAGATGGCAACAACAACTTCCTCATGGCTCCTGGTGAAGGCGCTATGGGTCTGAACCCGCCTTCTGCTCTCAAGAAGCCCAGCGCAGGTGCTGACTTGGCTACCCTTACTCCGAACTCTGCTCGTAAGCTGAAACCGGATGTAGCTGCCAAGAACCTCATTCACCCGCTCTCTGCTTATGACCTGATTGCTAAGGACCTCATCCAGATCCACACTCAGTTCATCGACCTTGATGACGTTGATAACATCATCATCGTTGCAAACGACGATACTCAGTTCGACAAGATCATTCAACTTATGGACCGTGCTAAAGAAGCCGGTTTCAGCAAGATCAATCTTGCTAAGCTGGGAGGTTAATCATGGCTAGAAGAAGTCGTAAATACGGTGAAGACGTCCCGTTCTCGATTACGTCCATGATGGACATGATGACCATTATTCTGGTGTTCATGATTAAGAACATGGACGCAGAAGGTCAGCTCTTGACTCAGGCTGAAAACTTGATTCTGCCGGTTTCCACCTCTCGTGTGCAGCCGAAGGAAGTTTCCCTGGTGGTTATCGTTGATAACAATTACGTGCTCGTTGATAATGCTAAGGTTGTCCCGACCGAAGATGTCCTGAAGCAGGAAGATCTCCTTGTGACCAAGGTTGACTCTGTGCTGAAGGAACGTCGCGCAGTGGAACAGGAACATGCCCTTAAGGCAGGTCTCCCCGCTGACGAAGCCGGCCACATCGTTGTGCAGATCGACAAGAACATCCCTTACGATGCAATGTATAAGGTAATGGCTACTTGTGGCTTTGCCGGTTACACCAATATTGCATTCGCCGTGATGGAAAAGAACGGCGGGGAGGACTAATATATGGCAAAGACTAAAAAGCAAGCTCCTGTCGTAGACCCGTTAGTAGCATCTCTCATGCCGGAATCCGACAAGAAGATGGGTGCTATCGCCGGTATCTCTCTCGTAGTAGCTTTGGCAATCTGCCTTTGGGCTTCCATGTACGAACAGGTTGTGGACGAAGTCGTGTTCGATGACTCTGCAGCTGCTGATCTGACTACTTCTATGTCCATCGAAGAAAAGAAGGAAGAGAAGAAGGAAGAAAAGAAGAAGGAAGAACCCAAGAAGCCTCGTAAGAAGGCTGGTGGTGGTGGCAAGCCGCGTGGTAAGGGTCAGCCCAACGCTCCCCAGACTCGTGGTGTGCTTAAGCTCCTCACAGCTCAGACCAAGAACGCAAGTGCCGGTGCATATGACCTCATGAAGAACCAGAAGTTCTCTAAGGACATCGACAAGGTGCTTAAGGACGTGGCTGGCCTCCAGACTACAGGTAAGACTGTTCTCGGTGGTCGTCGCGGTAAGGCTGATGGTGGCTTTAACGAAGGTTACGCTGAAGGCGGTTCCGGTGGTATCGGTGACGGTCTGGCTGGCCTCCTTGGCGGTGGTGGCGGTGGTATCGCTACTAAGGCTAAGGGCTCCATCAAGACCCCGTCTGAACGTGATATCGATATGGGCGCTGGTGGTGGTTCCCGTTCTGCTGCAGACATCATGAAGGTTGTCCGTCAGCGTACTCCGGGTCTCCGTCACATCTATAACAAGTTCCTGAAGAAGAAGCCGGGCTTCCAGGGTAAGGTTACCTTGAAGTTCACAATCGCTCCGGGTGGCGAAGTTATCAGCATCTCCATTGCTTCCTCTACCACTGGTTTCGGCGAATTTGATGGTGAAATCAAGACCGCTGTTAGCCGCTGGAAGTTCAGCAAGGTTAAGTCCGGTAACACAACTGTGACGATTCCGTTCACCTTCTCTGAATAATTCTTTATTCGTGAAGCGAAAAAGAGCTAGACTGCAAAGTCTGGCTCTTTTTTTGTGTACAGACAAATGTTTAAAAAAAAGAACAATTGTTTAAATTTTTATTGCGTTTAACATTTTTTTAAACTAACTTTATAACAGAATTTTTACTAGGAGTCTGAAATGAATTTAAGAACAGCTGCTGCAGTTGGCGCCGCTATTGGTGTCTTTGGCGTTGGTTCCGCATTCGCTACTTTTGCTCGTGTTGAATCTATGGGTAAGAACACTACTTACCTCATGGACGACGTCAGCATTTTCGATAATCCGGCAAATGCTAGTTTGTATTCCAACTACTTGATCGGTGGCTTCGGTTCCTATACCGATGCACATCCGGCTGTTGGATCTAACCAGGACCCGATGCACCCGACTTTCGGTGGTATCTTCTCCCTTTCCTTGGGTGATGATAATAATCCGGATCCGCGCTTTACTATCGGTGGCTTGTTTGGCCGTTCTTCTGAACTTGCCAAGTACCTGCCGGACTATGTTCAGATTGATGACAATACCAAGGTTGCAGTTCCCACTACCGTGACCAATTTCGATGGTTTCTTGGGAGGCACCTTCACTAGCGGTGACGCTTGGGGCTTGCACATCTATATCGCACACCAGGACGGCGGCGAACTTGATGAAAAGAGCGGTTCCTATCAGGTCAACAGCGATGCATTTGCTTCTATCGTTCAGCTTGATGGTGGTTTGAATTTCCAGGTTGGTAGTGGTACTTCCTACGAACTGTCCATTGGTCTTGCCCGTATTCAGTACGGTCCGGAACATCACAGCTTCTTTGATGATGGCAACTTCTCCTTCTTGGCTAAGGCTCGCGCATTCTTCACTCTCGATGCTATCGACGGTGAATTGATTCCTGCAGCATCTGCTAAGTTCATCAACGCTCCGGGCATTGACGACAAGCATGCTCAGGCTGGTGTCGGTATCAATGTCGCTATGGATCGCGGCTTCTTCTGGATGGGTCTTGACTTCGTCTGGAACCACACCAAGTCTCATGAATTGTATTTCGACACTGCAAAGAACGGCTGGCTCTATGACGCTCGTTTCGATGACGACGAAAACGACATCAGATGGGATATCCGTCAGGACATTGGCGGCAAGATCAGCTTCGGTATCGAACGTAACATCTGGTGGGACTGGTTCGTCATCCGCGTCGGTGGCCAGAAGTCCATTCTTTACACCAGCTGCGATGTTGACAGAAACAGCCATGGCATTGGTGCCGACGAAAAGTATCCGGAAAACCGCTACGGCAAGTGCAAGGCCGACGGCAACTTCTTCTCTACCAATCCCCTTGCTGACGGCACTAACGATGACCACGTTGGCTTCGGCTTCGGCATCAACATTGAAGAACGCTTGAAGATTGACGTTACCGTGGCAGAAGACCTCCTGTTCCGCAACCCGTTCCAGGGTGAAGGCAGAATCTTCTCTCGCCTCGACGCAACCTACAGCTTCTAGGATTAGAAAAAAAGATTCAAGGACGCTCCTTTGGGGCGTCTTTTTTTATGCAATAAATTTACGAAGTAGAGCTCATCATTTTTATATTTTTGAGGTATGAAGAAATTTCTTTTGATTGCATTTTTGCTTGCCTTGATTGGTTGTTCCGAACCTACGGAACGTATTGAGAACAAATTAACTCCGTACCTTCAGGAAGACTTGAAGTTCATGGTGGCGGAAACCATGCGTACTTCCAACAACGACAGAGAGGCCATTCTCGATACTCCTTACTACCGCGTGAAGGATTTTAGACTGTTTGAAGGTGCTGAAGCAAGAATCTATGCAGCCTATGCCGAGGTCGATTTCTTTATCTTCAAGAATATCGGTATGCATGAGAAACGCAAGTACCGTTACGACGTGCATACACGCAAATGGGACCGTTATTTGAAAACGTTAAAATTCGGTAAAGATACGATTCCCGAGTAACACAAGTTTGTAGTAAATAGTTATATTTTTTGCGGTTAGTTTCATTTTCAAAAAAGGACGAGTCCCTTGTTTGGTCTTTTTTCTTGTGACATCGGTATTGATCTTGGCACTGCAAACACTTTGGTCCACGTTGCAGGTCAGGGCATTGTAATTAACGAACCTACGGTTATCGCTGTGGACAGCAAGAATAACCGTGTTTCCGCCATCGGTTTTGAAGCCAAGAAGATGCTTGGCCGTACCCCGGGCGAAAGCCGTGCCGTACGTCCCATGCGCGATGGCGTGATTGCTGATTTTGAACTGGTTGAAAACCTCCTCCAGACCTTCATCAAGCGCGTTCAGAAGTATCCGCTGTGGATGGTGAAGCCCCGCGTTGTTGTGGGTGTTCCCTCCGGTATTACCGAAGTGGAAAAGCGTGCCGTGATCGACGCTGCCAAGCAGGCTGGCGCTAAGGAAGTCCACCTGGTTCACGAACCTATGGCTGCTGCTATCGGCATGGGCATTCCTGTTGAAGACCCTGTCGGTAACATGATTGTTGATATTGGCGGCGGTACCTCCGATATCGCAGTAATTGCCTTGAACGGCTCCGTTTGCAACGCTTCCGTACGCGTTGGCGGCGATGAAATGGACGAAGCTATTGTCCGCTACCTCCGCACCATGTACAACCTCTGCGTTGGCGAAAGCACCGCAGAACAAATCAAGATGCAGATCGGTTCCGCAGTACCTCTGGAAGAAGAACTTTCCATGGAAGTGAAGGGTCACGACTTCATCGCTGGCATGCCTCGCACCATGACCATCAATAGCGCTGAAATCCGTGAAGCCTTGAATGAACCTGTAACCGCTATCGTTGAAGCTGTTAAGCAGGCTTTGAGCATCACTCCGCCGGAACTCTCTGCTGATATTTACGATAAGGGCATCATCATGACTGGTGGTGGTTCTCAGCTTCGTGGTTTCGACGAACGTATCCGTCAGGAAACGGGTCTTTCTGTGAACGTTATCGACGAAGCCTTGATCAGCGTCTGTAAGGGTGCCGCACGCATCCTTGAAGACTTGGACAAGTACCGTCCGGTTTTGATCGCTTCCTCTAACTAACCCACATTTGAAGTTCGATGTTTAGGGCTTTCCGCTTTATAGTCGACTTGTTTACTCAAAGGCATGGCGTTGTCGCTTTTGCCTTTTTTCTGCTGTTGGGACTTCTGATGCGCCAGGCTCCTGGAACAATACGTCAAAGCATTGTTTCTACCGCCTTGGGCACTGTTTTCTATCCGGCTCAGCTTGTGGCTTCCTCGCTGAATTCCTTCCGCGAAGTGGCTGTTGAAAATGAACAGCTGAAGGAAGAAAATGCTCGCCTCCGTCAGGAAACCTACCATGCCCGCGAGGGTTTGCAGGAATTGGCTAGACTGCATACGCTGGTCCGTTTTGACGACAAGTGGGATTATCCCATTGTGACATCCCGCGTGGTTGGCCACAACCCCGGACGATTCCTTACAACGCTCGTGATCAACCGCGGTACGCGTCATGGTGTCCATGAAAACATGCCCGTATTTTCCATGAACGGCCTTGTGGGCAAGATTACCAAGGCTGCCATGACCCATTCCCGCGTCCAACTCCTTGTGGATCCGAACTTGAAGCTTTCCGTGATGGAACGCAGAACTCGAGTGGTGGGCTTCCTTGAATCCAAGGATGGCCACATGCTGACCGCCATGGTGCCTGCACACGCCGGTATCCAGGTGGGTGACACCTTGGTCACTTCCGGCCTTGGTGGCATTTTCCCCAAGGGCATTCCTGTGGGTACGGTAAATAACGTTCGTAAGGCAGACCTCGATGTGATGCGCTTGATGGATGTGGCTCCGTTCCAGGAGTTCGCCATTTTGGAAGAAGTATTTGTGATGGAAAAAGAACCTGACTGGGTCATTCAGGAGTTACTTGATGAGTAGTTTGAAATGGCTTAAGGTTTTGATTTTGTTCCTGGTGACTTTCGGCCTTCAGGTGACTGTTGCCGAATGGCTGCAGATTTTTGGCGTAGGTCCTGACTTCGTCATTATCTTCATCGTAGCCGTGGCTATCCGCCGTGGCCCTGCCGCAGGTTGCTTCTGGGGCTTTATGGCCGGCTTTGCCCAGGATGTCTATGCACCCATTGAATGGTTCGGCGCCAGCACGATTTCCATGACGATTCTTGGCTTTGTGGTAGGCCAGTTGGAAGAGCGTTTCTTGACATTGAACATGCCTGCAAAGGTTGGCGTTCTTGGTCTTGGTTTCTTTGTCTGTGATATGTTCTATTTCGGCATCACAGGCCTTTCCAAGGACGTGGTGACCAACATGTTCTTGACCCAGACTTTGCCGGAATGCATCTACACGATGTTCGTGGGTGCCATTGCGTTCTATCTGGATTTTGGCAAGAAGAAGAAACATGCTTGATTTCTCATCGGAAAACGAAATTCAGCAAAGAAAAAATTTGCATGTCCTGATTTTTCTTGCAGGCGTTGTTTTGCTGTTTGTCATTTTGCTGCTTCGACTTTTCTCGTTGCAGTATACCCATTACGATGAGAACCTTCAGCGTTCGGATAACAACCGAATCCGTAAGGTGGAACTTGTGGCTGAACGTGGCTACATTTACGACCGTAATGGTGTCGTGCTGGTTCGCAATCGTCCGTCTTATCAGATTGCGCTTATGGCATCTAGCCTCCCGCGAAAAAAAGATCAACGTGATTCTGTCTTTAGCAACTTGCTGAAAATCCGCGACAAGAGCGGTGCTCGTCTTTTCGATTCTCTTTCTGTGGATACTGCCTTCCAGCGTTCCCGTTGGATTAAGAACCGCCCCATTCGTATGCTGGAAGATGCGTCCCCGGAACAGGTGGCCATTGTTGAAGAACATTCTGCAGAACTTCCTGGCGTGGTGACTTTGATTGAATCCCGCCGTGACTATCCTTATGGAACTTTGGCTTCCCATGTCCTTGGCTATACAAGCGAAATTTCCGAAGAACAGCTGAAGCTTCCTGAGTTTGCGGACTATTCCCAAGGTGATCGTGTTGGCCAGAAGGGACTGGAACAAGGTTACGACAAGGAGTTCCGCGGCAAGAACGGTATGAAGCTTGTGGAAGTGAATGCTTCCGGTCGTGAAGTGGGCCAGGTCTCTGGCGTTGAAGGTACTGAACCGGAGCCGGGCTTGCATCTTGTTTCTACCATCGATTTGGCTTTGCAGAAAGTTGCGGAAGAAGCTATTCCTGACAGTGCCAAGGGTGCCCTGGTGGCCCTTGATCCTAACACGGGTGAAATACTTGCCATGGTAAGTTCTCCCCGTTTGGACCCGAACATTTTCTCTCTGAAGCGTCGCGAACGTAATAAGGGTTGGGCCCAGGTTGCTCTTGATTCCATGCGTCCGTTGACGAACCGCGCAATTTCCGGTACCTATCCGCCGGCATCGATTTTCAAACTGGTCACGTCCGGCGCTGGTCTTGAAAGCGGAATCCTTTCTGAATACAAGTATTACCCGAAGGCTTGTACTGGAGGCTATCAGTATGGCTCTCGTTATCAGAAGTGCTGGGGTGTTCACGGCAACTTGAACGTGGTGAACGCAATCCGCCTTTCCTGTGACGTGTTCTTCTATCAGGCAGGCCTTGATATCGACATGGCTCGCATCAATGAATTCGGCCGTCGTTTTGGCCTTGGGGAACAGCCCCTCGGTATTGACATTCCCGGTGAAAAGGCGGGTTGGCTTCCGGATTCCGTTTCTTTCAACGCCCGCAACAAACGCCTTGGATGGCGTTGGGCACGTGGTCTGATTTTGAACTTGTCCATTGGCCAGGGCCAGATCGTGACTCCGCTCCAGCAGGCTGTCCTTGTGGGTTCCCTTGCTACAAACAAGGGTGTTTATCGTCCCCACTTCATGAAGGAACTTCGCGATTCCAAGGGCAACGTGGTTCGCCGCTATGAACCGGAAATTATCCGCCCGGGAAAAATGAAACCTTACACTCACCGCGTGCTGATGAATGCCATGGATTCCGTGGTTAACCATCCGGGTGGAACAGGTAAGCGTGGCGCCATTCCTGGAATTCGTGTAGGTGCAAAGACTGGTTCCGGCGAATGGAAGAAGGGCGAGAAGACCCATGCATGGTATGCTGCAGTTGCTCCTCTGGAGAAGCCTGAAATTGCCGTGGCTGTCATCATGGAAGCTGCAGGTGGTGGCGGTGCCGTTTCCGGCCCCATTGCCAAGAAGGTGATGATGGCTTTCTTTGAAGCCAAGAAGGAACTGGAACTTGCTAAGGAACAGGAGGAAGCTCCTGAGGTAGAAACAGAAGCTGAGGAGAATGGACAATGAGCTCGGGAAAGTTCGTAGCACATTCCTTGAAGTTTGACTGGTTCTTCATCTTGTTGGTGCTGACCTTGATGGCCTGTGGCGTTACCTTGGTGTACTCGGCTACGGTGTCCGATGAAATACCTGTGTTTGATACCTTCTGGTTCAAGCAGATTGTGTATTTCCTCTGCGGTCTGGGCATGGCTTTTGCCTTGATTTTTGTCCGTATCGATTGGTTGAAACGTGTGGCGGTTCCGTTTTATGCGGTATCTCTCGTGCTGCTTGTTGTTGTGCTGTTCTTTGCGGGCGATGTGGTGAAGGGTGCTGGCCGTTGGATTGACCTTGGTATATTCAAACTGCAGCCATCCGAATTTGCGAAGATTGCCTACTTGCTGGTGATTTCCTACTGGCTGTCCAGACATCCTGTCAGTTTGTTTAAAATAAAGACTTTTGCCGTACCCTTTGTTCTGTTCATTGTTCCCTTTGCCTTGGTGTTGAAGCAGCCTGACCTGAGTACCGCCTTGGTGTTCATTGCAGTGACCATGGTTGCCTTCTTCTTTGCAGGCCTGACTGTGGCCGATATGTTCCTGATTGTGAGCCCGGTATGTTCCGTGTTGTTCTCCCATTCACAGTCACTGGAATATGAAGTGCTGTGGGGGCTTTTGATTTGTGCGGTGGTGTTCACCTTGGTTCGACGCCATTTGCCGAAGTATCTCAATGCTATTTTCCTGTTTGCGAACATTCTTGCGGGATATGCCAGCTCCATGGTGTGGAATATGCTGGAGCCTCATCAGCAGAAGCGAGTGAACACCTTCCTTGATCCCATGAGCGACCCTCTGGGTGATGGCTATCAGGTGCTGCAGTCCATGACCGCAATTGGTAGCGGTGGCCTCCAGGGCAAGGGCTTTGGAAACGGAACCCAGACGAATCTTGCGTTCCTTCCGGAAGAACATACCGACTTTATTTTCAGCGTGCTTGGTGAACAGTTTGGCTTTGCGGGCTGTGCCGTGGTTCTCGTACTTTACGCCTTGTTCCTGTGGCGTGCGACTTCCATCTGCAAGTTGACTAGCGATTCCTTCGTGACCTTGATGGTCATGGGTGCATCTACGATTTTCCTGTTCCACATCCTGGTGAACATTGCCATGACTATCGGCCTTATGCCTGTGACAGGCTTGCCGCTGCCGTTCCTCTCTTACGGTGGATCGTTTGCCTTGACTTGTTCAGTGCTGGTGGGCTTCCTGTTCTGCTTGCGCTATCAGAGTAGTCGTCGCCTTTAATTTTTTTTCAAAAATTGCAGTACCCGATTCAATGAAAAAAGCGTGTCTATAGAAAACACGTTTTTTTTGACTATGGACCTGGTACAAACTTTTGAGAAATTTGTTTTTGGCATGGAGTGCCTCGGTTGCGGTGCTCCTAATGTTCGGCTTGATCCTTGGCTGTGCCCCGCCTGTATGGCTGAACTGGGCCGGCTTTCCAAGGCGTCGCAGTTTCCTGAAGCGGATGTGTACTGTCTGTTTCCGATGCGACAATTGACGCGTCGGTTGATTCATTGCCTGAAGTACAAAACCGTTCCGGGAATGGCCATGTACCTGGTGCGGCGATCGTCGGCGGTAGAAGGCGGGGAAATTGGTCTTCTGTTTGCGGAACTTCCTCGTCCGTTGTTTTTCGTGCCGGTTCCTTTGCACAGGGCCCGCTATCGTGAGCGTGGCTATAACCAGGCGGAGAAAATTGCTGCGGCCTTGGCGACGGTGACGGGCGGTAAGGTTTGCCGTTGGCTTAGACGAAGAAAGTTTGTCGTGTCGCAGACGAAGCTTTCCAGGGAAGAGCGCGAACTGAATGTGGCGGGAGCCTTTGCGGCGAACCTTCCAAAGGAACTGCCCCGGCATGGCACGGTTGTCGTGGTGGACGATGTATTTACCACGGGGGCGACCACCAAATCCTGTCTGGGGGCGTTTGGCTCGAATTTCCCATTGCCGTTGAGGGTATGTACCCTTTTGTTCGAGGAACCTGTGACTGCGGTGGTCGATTTTGCCGCAGATTGTCGTAAATCATGGGATGATTGCTAAAAAACGCAAAAAAGGACCCTTTTGAGGTCCTTTTAGCGGAGGAAGAGGGACTCGAACCCCCAAGCCTTACGGCGGCGGTTTTCAAGACCGCTGACTTACCAATTAGCCTATTCCTCCAAAAGTGGTCAAAGGTTAGAAAAATTACCCCATTTTTGTCAACCGATTGTCTAAATAAAAAAGGTTTATCTAAATTAATGGTGTATGAACGTAAACACAAGTTCACAAGACATGGAATCCAGGAAGATCCTGGAGCTTCTGTTCTCTTACATGCCGAAAATTGCGGCAGAACGTAAGATGGACAACTTGCTGGTCCTGATGGCAGATCTGGGCCGTTCCATCGTGTCTGCTGATCGCTGCTCCTTGTGGCTTGTGGACGAGGACGAAGGCGAACTATGGACCAAGGTCGCCCATGGTGTCGATGAACTCCGTATTCCTCTGACTGCCGGCTTTGTGGGTTATTCCGTAAAGACTGGCGAATCCCTTTTGATTGAAGACGCCTACCAAGACCCCAGGTTTGACCGCCGTAGCGACGAGAAGACCTTGTACCGCACCACGTCCGTGATGACGGTGCCGTTGATGGACTCCCAGGGCCTGGTGATGGGTGTGTTTCAGGCGATTAACAAGAAGGGCGACTCTGCCGTGTTCTCCAAGGAAGACTTGGAACGCCTGCGCCTTACTGCCGTGTATTCCGCAAAGACCGTGGAATCCGCCATGTTGACCGCGGAACTTGAAGCTACCCAGCGTGAAATCATTCATATTCTCGGTGAAGTGTCTGAATACCGCAGCCAGGAGACTGGCGACCATATTCAGCGCGTGGCTGAAATTTCGTACAAACTAGCGAAATACCTCGGACTTCCTGCGGAGGACGTGGAGAATATCCGCCTCGCAACGCCGATGCACGACCTGGGCAAGATCGGTATTCCCGATGCTGTGCTTAACAAACCGGGCCGATTCACTGACCAGGAATATGCAATCATGAAGACCCATTCGGAATTGGGCTACAACATGCTTTGCAATTCCAAACGCAAGTTGCTGCGCTTTGCCGCAAGTGTTGCCCGCTCCCATCATGAACGCTGGGACGGCAAGGGCTACCCGCTGGGCCTTAAGGGCGAGGATATCCCGTACGCAGGCCGTATCTGCGCTGTGGCCGATGTGCTTGACGCCTTGGCCAGCCCGCGCTGCTACAAGCGTCCGTGGCCCGAAGCCCGCGTCAAGGAAGAATTCATCAATCAGCGCGGAGCCCAGTTCCAGCCGGAGATCGTGGACGTTCTCCTTGAACATTGGGATGAATTGTTTGCCTGCTACCGTGACATTCACGAAGAAGACGCTTCATCATTGGATGAATTCCTTCGCTAGGATTTAAAAGAGGCGCCTTTTTCTATGCCCGCGGCGCTAGAACTTAAGTTGTGTTAGAGCTTAGTAATGGCGTGGGCCTGCCTCGATCTATTGCATATTGTCCTGGACAACAAAAAAACCTCTAACTTGCGTTAGAGGTTTTCGTGGCACCGGTCAGAGTTGAACTGACGACACGCGGATTTTCAGTCCGCTGCTCTACCAACTGAGCTACAGCGCCGAAAGAGTGAACCAAATATAGTAGCCTATGTGCGGTTTGTCAAGGGTAAATAGAATATTACCGACATTTTTTCCTTTTTTTCTAATAATCTTCTAAATTTAGGGGTAGGGTGATGGTAAGAAGTGTCAAAAGGGTGGGACCTTTTGATTAACTAAATACTTTTGGAAGTTGCATGTTTTTTAAGAAAATCGCTAATGTAGCAGCCCTTGGTTGTTTGGGACTGTGTTTGTTTGGTTTGGCAGGTTGTCTTATCGATGAAGAAGCCTCGATGAATTCGGGCTCTACTGGAAGTACGGATGCTCCGGTTGGTTCCGACGGCAAGCCTTTGCCTACATATACGGATACCGTTACCACGATTGATACTATTACGGGTCAGGTCATTACAAAGATCGACACGTTCTACTTGCCTGAAGATACCACCCTTCGTTGGGTTGGCAACTCCGCTTTGAAGATCACCGAAATTGCTCCGGTGAACCTTGACTGGTTGGACGAAGATGGCGGTGATCCGGGTTGGGTCGAAATTTATAACGCAGGTTCTGATACTGCAAATCTCAAGAATTATACCCTTGTTGAAAATCGAGAAAATGCAAGAAAGTGGTTCTTTGGCAATGTGAAAATTGCTCCGAAGGGCTTTATCACTGTTTTCTGCGACAAGAAGAATGTGCAGGAAGTGCCTCCTGGTGACGACCACGGAAACATCCATTACCGTCCCCACACCAACTGGAAACTTGAAAAGGATGGTGGCATCCTTTACTTGATTGACCCGTATTATGGCATTCGCGACACTGTCGTTTATCCGGAACTTACTTCTGGTTTGAGCTGGGGTATCATGAATGGCGGTGTCTGGAAGTATTTTGACAAGCCCACGCCGGAAAAGCCCAACACTAGCTCCACCGCCTATGATGGCGTAGCTCCGGAATTCTCCTTTGCTGGTGCAGAAGGCGGCTTCTATAACGACGAAGTTACCTTGAAGGCTCCGACTGCTCCTGAGGGTATGAAGATCCGTTGCACCCGTAACGGTTCTGCTCCTACAAAGGACTCCCCGGAATTTAACCAGACGATCACCATTTCGGAAAATACCGTGCTTCGTTGCGCAGCTTTCAAGGATGGTCTCCTGACCAATAAGATTGTGACCAACACCTACTTCATTGGCGAAATGGTGAAGATGCCTGTGGTGGCTGTGTCTGTGGATTCCGTATTCTTCAAGAAGCATTATGTACCTAGGTCTGCATGTGGTGGTGATAATCCGAAAACCTGTCCTGCAGGTTTGATGGAGGATATTGAATTCCCTGTCCATGTGGAGTATTTTGCTGCTGGAAGCGATTCTAAGAGCAAAACCTGGGAAATTGATGCGGGTATTTCCTTGATGGGTGGTTGGAGCCGTGTTGCCGACAAGAAATCTGTGGCCATTGTGATGCGCGAAGAATACGAAGCAGGTTGGTTAAAACCACCTGCTGACGCACCGTTGTTTGAAACTCGAAAGGAGAAAAATAACAAGTTCAAGGGTTTCAATCTTCGCAATAATGGTAACCGTTTTGTTAGCGACTATATTGAAGATGCTGTTGGCGGTGCCGCTCTGGAAGGCTCTGGTGTGGATTACCAGCGTAGTCGTCAGGTGGTTGTATTCTATAACGGCAAATATTGGGGTATTCATGATATGCGTGAACGTTACAACAAGAACTATGTTGAAACCAACTACGATATTGATGCCGGTTCTGTTGAGATGATTAAAATTCTTGGTAAGTATGACAGTTCCTTGACTGGTAACACTGTAAGTGCAGTGAGCAACTTTACCGCACTGCTTAACTTTGTGGGTGAAGCCGATTTTAGTGGTGAAAACAACGAAGCCTATGCTTTTGTGAAAACCTTGATGGATGTTGGTAACTTTGCCGACTATATGGCTGCAGAAATCTATTACAAAAATGGTGACTGGCCCAATAACAACGTACGTGCATGGCGTGCTCCGGAACATCCCTGGAAGTTCATGATTTATGACCTTGACCATGGATTTGGATGGAAATGGGGCGTGAATGATGGTGAGTTCCAGGCTAGTTCCACCAATATGTTTGATTGGATTAAGAAGGGTGGTGGTAATAAACCGTGTAAAGAACAGGGATGCTTCGCAAACCTGTACATCAAACTTATCAAAAATCCCGATTTTGTACGTTTGTTCCTAAATCGTGCTGCAATGCTGTTCCAGAATAACGTAAATGGTTCTAACATTGGTAAGATTGTGAACACCATGGTTGCATCCATGAATTCCAATGAAATAGAACGTGACTTGGAAAAATTCAAACAGGAAGAAAAGTATTATCCGGGTGGATTCAGCAAGGATGGTAAGGTTCTTGTTGAATGGGCGGAAAGCCGCGATGAAAAAATTTATGATGAATTTGAAAAAGAGTTTGGCTTGAGTGGAACAGTGTCTGTGACTATTAGTGCCAATGGAAAGGGCTCTGTGGAAATCGAAGGAAGAAAAATTTCTGGTTCCACCTACAAGGGAAAGTTCTTTGCTGGCAATGGCATTATGCTTGAGGCCAAGGCCGGCGACGGAGCCATGTTCACAAACTGGTCTGACGGCTCCACAGACAATCCTCGCCTGGTTGAGGTTTCTGATGGTGCCTCCTTCACTGCAAACTTCAAGTAATTGAAATTACGGAACGTATAAAGCACGGGCGAAAGTCCGTGCTTTTTTTGTGTCTGGGAAAAGACTGGAGTTTGACAATTTCTAAATTGCGGGTCATGAGTTCCAAGAAGAAAGACCCGAATGATAAAAGCTATGTCCGTGCCATGTTCGATGAAATTTCCGGACGGTACGACTTCCTGAATCATTCATTGAGCTGTTGTCAGGATATTCTCTGGCGAAGGGCCTGCTGTAAGGAACTGAGAAAGGTAAAGCCGGGAAAGCGCCTGCTGGACTTGTGTGGTGGCACTGGGGATTTTGCGGTGACCTACGAAAAGTTTAACGGGACTCAGGACTTGGCTATCCTTGGGGATTTTTCCTTCGGGATGTTGAAGGGGGCGGAAGGCAAGAAAACTTCTGCGGTCCCTGTCCAATTGGATGCCATGAAAATGCCGTTTCAGGATAAGACCTTCGATGTGATCCTGAATGGATTTGGCATGCGTAACGTGCCCAACGTGGAAGTCGCCCTGAAGGAATCCGCCCGAGTGCTGGATGAGGGGGGCTACCTGCAGATTCTGGAATTTTTTGCGCCCAGAAATATTTTCAACAAGTTTTTCTACAAGGTTCTCGCCCCGCTGTTTATTCCCATCATGGGAGCCTTCTTTAGCAAGAAGGATGCGTACGAGTATCTTGTAAATTCCGTGACGAACTTTTTGCCGGTAGCGGATTTTGTATCCCTTGCGGAAAAGAACGGCATGGATCTGGTTCATGTGAAGCCCTGCTTCTGGGGCGTTGCCTACAGAGTGCTGCTGAAGAAGCGCGCAGTATAGGAACGTAGTCGTGAGTCGTTTTATTCTTGGAATCACGGGAGCTAGCGGCGCCATTTATGTGGCCCGCACGGCTATGTACCTTAAACGCCTCGGACATTCGGTAACTGCCTTGGTCACGGCGCCGGGTCGTGAGGTGGTTGCATACGAAGGCCAGGACGCTTTGTACGATTACTGCGACGAGCTTCCCAATATTGACGACTTCTTCGCAGAATGCGCCAGTGGCAGTGCCGATTACGCAGGAATGGCTGTAGTGCCTTGCACTATGGGAACTCTCGGCCGTATGGCCGCAGGAACCGCAGACAACTTGTTGGTCCGTTCTGCAGATGTATGTCTCAAGGAAAGACGTCCCTTGGTTATTGTTCCCCGGGAAATGCCTTACAACTTGATCCACCTGGAAAATATGGAACGCCTGACTCGCGCGGGGGCCGTGATTATTCCGGCATCTCCTCAGTTCTATAGCCGACCTTCTTCTATTGAAGAACTTGCGGATACTGTGGTGGCTAAAGTTCTGAAGCATTTGGGCGTTGAAGGAAATATTGTAGAACCCTGGAAGGGCGAAAAATGCTGAAGAAGATTCTTGAATTTGGACATATGGTGCGTTTCAGCCACTCGCTGTTCGCCATGCCTTTTGCCTTGGGTTCCATGTGGGTTGCCGCCAACGGATTCCGCGGAATGTCCGCCGCAGAAATTGCCCGCATCGTGGTGCTGATTCTTTTGTGCATGGTGACCGCCCGTAACAGCGCCATGAGTTTTAATCGAATTGCCGATGCGGATATCGATGCGAAGAATCCCCGCACGGCTGGGCGCCACTTGCCTGCCGGCCGTTTGAGTCAGAAGTCTGTGATCGCATTCCTCGCGGTGAACGGAATCTTGTTTGTGGCTTGCGCATTCCTGCTGCAACCTCTTGCTGGTGCCTTGGCTCTGCCTGTGTGGCTTCTGCTTCTTTCCTATTCCTATTGGAAACGCTTTAGCTGGCTCTGCCATTGGTTCCTGGGCTTTGCCATCGGTATGAGCCCTCTTGGCGCCTGGATCGCCATTCGTGGCGAATTCGCTCTTTTCCCCATTTTCCTGTTGGTGATTCTGATGCTTTGGATGGGTGGCTTTGATATTATCTATGCTACCCAGGATGAAGAAATTGACCGCCAGCTGGGCTTGCATTCCGTGCCTGCTCGCTTTGGTCGCAAGCGCTCCTTGCAGATTGCCCTTTGGAGTCATGTCGCCATGCTGGCGCTGTGCGTGGCCTTTGGCTTTATTTGGAACATGGGCGTTGCCTGGTGGGCTGTTACGGCCTTGATGACGGCAGCGATCCTCTATATTCATTTGTTTAGAAAGTCCGATGACCTGGACGCCATGAATCGTGATTTCTTCCTAGCCAATGTTGCCGTGAGTGTCCTGGTGATGATTGGCCTTGTGGTCTGGATTATTATGGGAGGCGATGTCAATGCCCTTTACTAACGAAGACAAGATTAAGATGTTTGAACGTATGGGTGCCACGGGCGCTCTTATTGCCCTTGCCATTGTGCTGTTGATTGAAACAGGCAACGTGGGCGAGTACCAGGCTCTTGCCGATATGGGACTCACCGCCATGATCGTTGTGCTTGCAGTTTCCCTTGTGGGAAGCGTCTTCTATAAGTCTAAGAGAAAGTAGATGGAAGATGCGCGGCTGCCCGCGCGTCGGTTAGATTTCCAGGTCGGCGGAATAGACAGTTAAAGTTTCTCCGTCGTCGGTCTTGAACAAAAGACTTCCGTCAGGTTGCATGTCCAGAATGCAACCTGATTTTTTTGTGGCACCTTCACCGCTGTTGTGGTTTTCGTCTGTGCAATGATTGTTGACCACCACGGTTCCGCGGGCTCCAATGAACTTGTCCATCTTGCGCCAGGCTTGAACCCAGGGGGAAATGCCGAAAGCCTTGAATTGGCCCAGTGCTCGTTCCAGGGCGGCTACGAGAGCACGAAGCAAAATTTCGCGGTTGATGGTCTTGCCGGTAATTGCTTTTAGTGTAGTGACTGCACGGCCGAGGAATTCGTATTCTTCGGGTTCGCTGTTGACGTTAATTCCAACGCCCATATTTAATGCGGGTTTTGCGCCTGGCAGGAAAACTATTTCTGCAAGGATTCCACAGAACTTGTTTTTTTCAAACAAGATATCGTTGGGCCATTTTACAGTGACGGCCGCTCCCATGGCCAGGAACACTTCGGAAAAAGTCAGTGCTGCGATTTGCGTAATTTGTGCGAAACTTGCTGGCGGAATACCGTCCAGTGGAAGGAGCAAATTGAAGTAAAGGTTCTTGCCTGCAGGGGAGGCCCAGGTTCGTTCGTGACGACCGCGACCAGCGATCTGGCTGTTGGCTACAATGAGTGCTCCTGGTTGCACAAGTCCCGCTTTAGCTTGCTCTTTCGTCAAGCTGTGGGTGCTTTCGATGCTTTCAAAAATTTGTGCGGGTTGGTCGCAAAATCCGCAGACCTTCCAGTCAGAAAATTTCTTTTCAGGGGAGAACATTTGCTTCGCAGACGCTTACAGATTAGTCGTCTTTCTTTTCGTCTTCGAGCATCTTCAAGGCTTCTTCAGGGAAGATGGCGAAGTATTCGCGTTTGCGGTCTTCGAACAGTTGCAAGAGGCGTTCCTGCTCGAACTGTTCGCGGTCGATGTTCTGCATAAAGAATTCGTCGCGGGCGAAATCGCGGGTGGTCATCATTTTCTTGATGTCTTCGGAAAGGTCCACCTGGTCCCAGAGGATGTAGTAGGATCCGATTACGCCATCGGCAAAAATGTCCACGTTCAAGGTGACGGAATTGTTCTTGGTGGAATCAACCAGCTGCACCTTGGTATCGCGCTTTTCGGGGCGGAATACGTCCACGTCGTTAACGGGTTTGGACATGTCTTGAGCCCAACTGCAGACGGCAAAGCCCGCAGCCAGCATGAGTGGGATATGTCTATTCGTTAACACCATAGTCACAATATAGATTCAATTTCCAGAAAAGACCACTATTTGCAAAACATAGTGTTTTAAATTACGGGAATGTGCAAAAACGTTCTTCCGTAGCGCGGTATTACAAGGCTAACGGCATCCACGGCTTTACCACTTCAACAGAGGTCAGCTTATTCTGCCTTACGCGGCGGATGGCTGCTGCTGCAATCATGGCACCGTTGTCAGTGCTGAGGCTGCGGTCGGGAATGCAGAACTTGATGCCGTGCTTACCGCAATAATCCTGCAGACGAGTGCGGAGCCAAGCGTTGGCACTGACGCCGCCGCCAACCACAAGAGTCTTCATCTTGGTCTGCTTGAGGGCGGTAATGGTCTTTGTCACGAGGCTGTCCACGATGGCATCTTCAAGGGAGGCGCAGATGTCGCCCAGGTTTGCCTGGATGTATTCCGGATCGTGGGTTTCCGTGTAGCGGAGGACTGCAGTTTTCAAACCGCTAAAGGAAAATTCGCAGTTATCGTGGCTGCGCAATGCTCTAGGGAATTCGACGAACTTGCGGTTGCCATTGGCGCCGAGGCGGCTGATGGTGGCACCTGCAGGATACTTGAGGCCCAGAAGTTTTCCGCACTTGTCGAAGGCTTCGCCTGCGGCGTCGTCGCGGGTGCGGCCAATGCTTGTGTACTTGAAGCCGGGTTCTTCCAGAACCAGTTCCGTGTGTCCGCCGGAAACCGTCAGCGTCAGGAAGGGCGGTTCAATTTCTGGATTGCTGAGCCAGGCTGCTGCCAGATGGCCTTCCAGATGATTCATTCCGTAGGCCGGAATCTGCAAATCGCGGGCCAGGCCTTTTGCGAAGCTTGCACCGACAAGAAGAGGACCCATAAGGCCGGGACCTGCAGTGTAGGCGATGGCATCGATGTCTGTCATCTGGATGCCGGCTTCCTTGACGGCGGCTTCTGCAATGGGGGCGATCTTCTGCAAATGGGCGCGTGCGGCAATTTCGGGAACCACGCCACCATAAAGAGCGTGTTCATCAATCTGGCTGTAAAGCGGATTGGAAAGGACCTTTACGGGGTCGTCCTGCAAAACGGCGCAAGCGGTTTCGTCACAACTGGATTCAATGCCAAGCCAGATCATTTTGCTTTCTCCTCGGTTGCTGCGGGAACTGCGACTGCAGGCCGTTCTGCAGGCTTCGGCTGTTCAACGACCTTGGTCTGCAACTTGATTTTTTCAGGCTTGATTTGGATAGCCTTGATTGCCATGTCGCGATTGATTTCCGGAGGAAGAATCAACTTTGCGGTGGGGGGCAGGCTATCCACGTCTTCAATAGCGAAGCGGTTGTATTCCAGGACCAACAGAATATTGCCTGCGGCGATGGAGTCCAGAGCTTGCTTGCCACCAGTAATTTCAACAGAGACCGTATCCGGGTCCAGGTAGTACTTCGTCTTGTCGTAGAAACCGATGAGGTTTACGGGAATGTTGTTGTAAGTCTTTGTTTCCATTTTCTGGATGTTCACAGAGACCTGAATGGTGGAATCGCTGGGATTCACGAAAGCCGGGAGAACGGAGAAGTCCAGGGGTACGTTGAACTTCTGGGAACTAGTCAAGGAATCGAAGATGATAGAGTCTGTAGGAATATCGATGATGCGGGTCAGAGCGTTACGGGCGCCGGATACCTTGAGTTCTTCGGGAGTGATTTTTGGCTGGTCTGCAAGCAGGTAGCCCTGGGCTGCGTTAAACTGGATGTTCGGTTTGATAGGCACGTTTCTGTGGATTCGTGTATCCAGGTCCATGTCTACGAACAGCAGCTGGTTTTCGGGTTCGACGAAACGAATGTCGGGGAAATTGGGTGCCACAAAGTTCTTGCTATCAAGATGGATTCTTGTGCCGCCAAGTTCTGCCTTCTGGAGGTCTACAACCATGGAAATAACATTCTGCTTGTTCTTGTACTGATGCTGCAAGCGGATCAAGTCCCAGGAGCGGCCTTCGACCTTGATGGACAAGGTTTGAGGAGGCTTAGAGGCGATGGCCATGGATTCCGGCAGTTTAACAAATTGCAGGGGAGCTTCCAGGGAAAGCTGGAAGTCCTTCTGTGAAATCACCAAGAACCAAAGGGCAATGCCGAAGATCAGTGCTGTTATCTTTAATACGATATTTCCCATAGTCGACCCGTAAAGAACTATCTAAAATTTAGTTATATTCATCGTCGTGTTCGGACAACTTGGCTATTTAATATCAGAATCTTTCCGTGGAATGAAGCAACACCGCACGGTTATCTTGCCGTCGTTGGTCACTATTTTCCTTTGTTCACTGCTGTTGTCTGCATCCTTCGTTGTTTTTGGCGGCGTGACCAAGGTTCTGTCCGCTGAAAAAACTCTTTATACTGTTGAGGCTTTCTTACCTGAAGATGTGGGCGAAGATTCCATTGCTGTCATCCGCGACAGACTGGAACATTTCAAAAGGATCGACTCTGTTTCCTTTATCAGTGCCGATTCCGCCTTGGCTGATTTCCGTAACCATTTCTCCGAAGAGATGCTGGAACTGGTGGAAGGGAATCCTATTCCGCCGTTCTTCCGTGTGACCTTAAGTGAAGAAAACCAGGATCCTGCAGACCTTGCAGATGTAAGGAACGCTCTTTTGAACGAAGGCTTCTTTGATGAAGTGCAGGCTCCGGTAGAATGGGTCGAGAAAATCGCAGCTTGGAAATTCAAGATGGTTTTCTGGCCTATTTGCGTCAGTGTTCTTTTGCTGATTACCCTGTCCTTGATTATTTGCAACTCTGTTCGTCTTTCCTTGATGTCCCGAAAGCTCCTTGTAGAAAACATGAAGTATGCTGGCGGAAGCCATTTCTTTATCGAATTTCCGTTTGTGCTTCAAGGTGTAATCCAAGGTTTTGTGGGAAGTTCCCTTTCTGTGATATTGCTGCTTGCCATTATTAGGGCGGTGGCTGATGCGCTCCCCATTGTCGCTGCTAATCTTGGCGGTTTGGGATTGATTTTGGTGTCTGTCATTTTGCTTGTGACTGGACTTTCCGGATACTTTAGCTTCCGTACAGTACGAGGCTTTTTGACCATAAAGCGCAATGAACAGGAATAGTCATGCGTTTCTTGGTTCTTGTGATTACGTTGTTCTTGGGCCTTGGCCTTGCTGAGGCCGCACCCGCGAAACCTGCACAGAACAAATCGGCTCCTGCAAAATCAGCGCCGGCGAAAGCACCTGCAAAAACTCCGGCGAAGTCTGCTCCTTCCAAGGCTTCCGCCAAGTCGAATAATTCGAAGTCTGTCACCAAGAAAACCGACGCACAGATCAATGAGCAGAAGAATGCCTTGAAGAAACTGGAATCGGACTTGGCAAAAAAGCGCCAGGAATTGGCCATGCTGGAAACTGAGGAAAGAGGTGTGCTGAACACCATTTCCCTTTTGGACCAGAACTTGAATCAGACGAGAAACTACCTTAACGAACTTGCAAAAAATGAGAGCCTGCTGGAACGCACTCTCGTACAGCTTGCCGCAGATATTGATTCTCTGGACCGAAAGATTGGCGACCGTAAGGAAGTCATGAAGAAGAGAATCCGTACTTTGTATGTAAATGGCCGCAGCAGTGAAGCCAAGATTCTCTATAGCCTTTTGACCCAGGAAGGTAATCCGGAAAGACAGGTCTACTGGGTTCACCATATCCTATACCAGGACAGGGAAGAAATCGATTACCTGCAGAGTCTTGTGCAAGAACGCGATGAAAAGAAACAGCAGGAACAGAGCCACTTGTCCGACCTGAAGACCCTCCGTTCCAAGAAGGCCGTAGAAGAAAAGGGTCTTGTGTCCCAGATGTCTGGCCAGGAAAAAATGCTGAAGTCCCTGAAGCAGGACCAGAATATGCAGCGCCGTGCCTTGCAGGAATTTGAACAGAACCAGAAGACCATGCTCGCTCTTATCAAGAAGTTGGAAGAACGCCGCAAGAAGGAAATCGAGGAAGCCAAGAAGGCAGAAGCTGCCCGGAAGGCTCGAGAAAAGGCCGCCAAGGAAAAGGGCAAGAAGTTGCCGCCTCCGCCGCCGAAGGTTACCAAGCCCAAGGTCACCGTGGCAGAAAGCGTGAAGGGACCCAAGTGTACGCCTCTTGAAGGTGATATCATTAGCCAGTACGGCCTGCAGGAACATCCGGTTCTGCACATTATGACCCGTAACCTGGGCGTGGAAATCCGTGGTAAGCGTGGTGCGTCCGTTCGTGCTGCTGCTGCAGGTTCTGTGGTGATGGTTGGCGAAATCGATGGCCGAGGCCCCTCTGTCATTATTGAACATGCGGGCGGAACCTACTCTGTTTATGGCCATATGAAGTCTATTCGCGTCCAGGAAGGCAAAGAAGTACGAAATTGCGAAGAAATTGGCGAAGTAGGTGATGTGGCCTCCCTAAATGGAATTAAATTGTATTTCCAAGTTAGCGAAGGAACACAAACAATCGATCCGTTGCAATGGTTGAAAACAAAATGATCCAGTACACTTTAAATGGCCCGGTCTCTCAGGAACGCGCACGCATCCGACTTATGTCCGCATTGCGTGAAAATCGCTTTCCCCAGTCTATTCTGATCGACGGTCCTGCTGGTATCGGCAAGAAGGCTCTGGCTATGGAACTGGCCAAGGCCTTGATGTGTTCCAACCCCAACGCCCGCCCCTGCGGACATTGTTTTGGCTGCCGCATGGCAACCGACAGCGGTGTGACTGAAAACTGGGTGATTCCCCTGGATACGAAGGAAGCCCACGCCAAGAGCGCCGACGAAGTTTCTGCCGGCAGCACAGCAAAGACTGTTGAAGATTTCAAGAAGTCCTACATCGAGGAAATCCAGAAGAATCCCTACCGTGTGGACTTGTTCGGTACCAGCGCCTTTATTTCCGTGGACCTGATCCGTTCCATGACGGGCAGTTTCGCCATGAAGGGTGACCGCATCCGTGTGGTCATTATTGCCGAGGCCGACCGCATGAACGAAGCCGCTTCCAATGCCTTCCTGAAGACCTTGGAAGATGTTCCTCCCGACACCTACTTTATTTTGACAACTTCCTCCCGCGAAAAGATGCTGCAGACTATCCGTTCCAGATGTCTGGCCCTGCATCTGCTGCCCCTGACGGACGACGAAGTCCGCTCCGAGGCGCTGAAGGTGGGTGGCGAAGATTTTGATGAAGAAAGCCTGACGGACGATATTGTGGGCCTTGCGGTTGGCTCCCCGGGTAAGGCTTTCTACTATGCCCAGCATGGTTCCGAATGGTGCAAGCTGGCTGTTGAATTTGTGCGCAAGTCCCTGCAGCAGGATTACACGGATTTGTTCTTCAAGCTGAAGGACTCCTCCTTGGATGAAGCCTACGAGGCAAACCGATTCCTGGAAGTTCTTTCCTTCTTGATTGCGGATTTGCTGAGAGCGAAGGCTGGCGCTCCTTTGCGTTTGCCTGAAACCACCTTGAATGTGGGTCTGGAAAATTTCCCGAGGGTGGATGCCACGGCGCTTGAACTTGCTTTGGTTACTGTTCAGGAAACCATGTCCCGCATTGATTCTCGCCGCGTGACTGCAACCATGTGTCTCCAGAATCTGGCACTGAAACTTTTTGAAGGCTACAAGTAATGGATCTTTGTTCTACAGACGAACATTTGGCTTCAGCGCTTGCTCACGGCCTGCGAATTCCCCACCTGGTGGCCCGTTTCCTGGTCTCCAGAGGAATCCGTACGCAGTCCGAGGCGCACCATATGCTCTGTGGAAGTGTTGATGATATCCATGACCCGTTCCTGATGCTTGGAATGGAAGATGCCGTCCGCTGGTTCCTGGACGTTCGTGACAAGGGCGAAAAGGTTTTCATTTTCGGTGACTACGACTTGGACGGCATGACGGCCGTGACCCTTATGACCAAGGCCTGCGAAGATCTTGGTATTCCTTCGGACTGGCGCTTGCCTAACCGCTTTGGTGATGGTTACGGGTTGTCCATGTCTGCGGTGGATGAACTGCATCAGGCTGGAGCCCGCTATGTTGTTACGGTGGACACTGGCATTACCGCTAACGCCGAAATTGCCCACGCCAAGGAACTTGGCATGGCGGTTATGGTTATCGACCATCACCAGCCTTCTGGCGAAGGCTTGCCTTGCTGCGACGTTCTGCTGGATCCGCACCAGGAAGGAGATTCTT
The DNA here is from genome assembly GCA_024399065.1 of Fibrobacter sp. NCBI lineage: Bacteria > Pseudomonadati > Fibrobacterota > Fibrobacteria > Fibrobacterales > Fibrobacteraceae > Fibrobacter > Fibrobacter sp. The sequence continues at coordinate 259,489 of JAKSIB010000001.1, forward strand.
ATCCCAATTCCGAATTGTGTGGTGTAGGCGTTTCCTACAAGTTCCTATGCGCTCTTTATTCCCGACTTGGAATGGCTGCACCGGAAAAGTTCCTGGACCTTGTGGCCTTGGGCACTTTGGCTGACCTTGTGCAGATGACTCCGGAGAACAGAGCCTTCACAAAGATTGGCTTGCGCGCCCTGCAGCATAGTTGCTGGCCTGGCTTGCAGGAAATGTATTCTGCCTTGATGAAGCCTCACAGCACTGTGGGCGGCATCGATGTGATGTACAAGATCGCCCCGTTGCTCAATGCTCCCGGCCGTATGGAAAGTCCGGACCCGGCATTGAAACTTTTGTTGAGCCCCAACCGTGCCCAGGCAAATGCTCTGCTTGCAGAACTTAAGGACTGGAATGCCCGTCGTAAGCAGAAGGAAGCTGAAATTACAGACATGGCCATGGAACAGGTGAAACTTGTCTATGGTGAAAATATTCCGAAGGTCATTGTGGTGGCCGGCGAGAAGTGGCATGTGGGTGTCATTGGTATTGTGGCTGCTAAGCTTGCCCAGGAATATCATCGTCCTGCTGCAGTGCTTTCTGTTTGTGATGGCATGGCTCACGCCAGTGCCCGTGCTGTGCCTGGTTTTAACTGGCACAAGGCTCTGTTCGAATCAAGAGATTTATTCGACCGTTGGGGAGGCCATGCAAACGCCGCAGGCTTCTCCCTCGCCGCCGATAAGGTTGATGAGCTTCGCAATCGCCTGGAGGAATCCGCAATTTGTCAGGGCTACACCGGCGAAGAAGAAATTGTTACGGAACAGTATCCCTTCGACATTCAGGTTGCCTTGCATGAACTGGTTGTCGAATCCGATCAGTACATGCCTGTTGGAAACCGCGCTTCGGGCGCGCCTGCGCCTCAGTTGATTTCTGTATTGGATTTCTTTGACCAGCTGGAACCCTTTGGCGGCAACTTCCCGTATCCTACGTTCCGCGCAGAAAACATCCGTGTACATCGCCTAAGAGAAATTCGCGGTGGCCACTTGCAGATGGATATTTCACAGGCTGGTAGCCGAGTGTTCCCGGCGATCGCTTTTGGCCTCCGTAAGAGCAAGGCCTTGCTTGGTAAGTCTAAATCTGTGTCGGTTGTTTTTGAACCCACCTGGAATTATTTCAACGACAAGAAATCCCTGCAACTTTGCATCAAGGCTATTGAGTAGTTTCTATGATTCTGCGAAATTTTCCGTTGCTTTTGTTGGCGCTGATGTTTATCGCGTTGGGCTCCGTGATTTTTATGAAGGCTCCGGAACGCCCTTTGACGTTGTTGGTTGCGGAAGAAAAGCCCGAACCTGAACAGACTGTGAAATCCTTTACAGGGCGCATGGTCATGCCGTCTGTCGACGACATCTATGTCCTTGATAATTCTGCCGGACGAGACTTGCTTCAGTTTGAACGTTTTCTGCAGGGCCGTGCCGCAGGGCTGCACTGGGTTGCCTCAGACCATTTCAGAAACGAAAAGGCCGCAGCAAAGCACCATAAGAATGTCCAGGTGAAAGATGTCTACATGGGGCTAAAGCTTACCGTAGATTCCTTGGGAACAATGACCCCTAGCATTTTATTCTGCAACAGTACCGACCAGGATTTTACCAAGCTTGTGCTTCAGCACATTGGCGCCTATTGGAAATATCCGCGAGGTGTTAGTGGAAAGTTCGAAGTTTGGGTGCCCGTAGTCTGGCGAGCAAACTGGAAATAAAAAAAGAACCCGGGAGTTTGAACTCTCGGGCTTAATTTTTTGCGAGGCGTCTCTGATGCGCGGCTAATTTTACTTAGCCTTCAGAATAGCCAGCAACTGTTCGGAACGCTTTTCGATAAGGATGAAGGCTTCGAACATACGGGCTTCGCGCCACTTGATCAAATACTTGGCACGCCATTCGTCTGCAACTTCTTCGGCTTCTTCGTGCTTTTCTTCGTTGCGGTACCAGACTTCCTTCTTGATTTCGCGGATCATGTCGCCCATTTCTGCGGCCGGCTGCAGGGAGCCCTTGCAGAGGAGCAGTGCGCGGAGATTGTCCAGGAGGATTTCGTCGGTAGGTTCGTCGGCGTCGTCGCGGGCGCAATCCCAGATTTCGCCACGGTGACGTTCGGTCCAGCCCATGAGGTGCTTTTCTGTCTTCTGCAGTTCGCCCTTGGCCAACTTTTCTTCGACGGCTTCGCGGGGGTAATAGATGCTGTTAGGATAGAAATCAATCATAGTGACCTCGAAAAGTTTTGCTCAATTAATGCCCGGGGCGGGACTTGAACCCGCACGAGGTTGCCCCCAAGGGATTTTAAGTCCCCAGTGTCTACCATTCCACCACCTGGGCAGGTGTTGAGCGTGGTACAAATATACAAAAAAAAGAAGCCTTTGTGGGACTTCCTTTTTTAGGGAGATCCCGGATCAAGTCCGGGATGACAATTGCAATTACTGGCGCTCTGCGAGCGCAGTAGTCTTCGGCTCAGTCATGACCGAACAAGTTCGGTCGCGACATTCGCCTTGGGACTACTTGACGATCAACATAGAATCGTCCCAAGCCTCATGCTTTTCGAAGCCCAGGAGGTTAGCGGTGGTAGCCGCCAAGTTGGACAGACCCCAGTCGCCTTCCTTGAGACCAAGCTTGCCGCCAGTAACGTTATCGTACAGGATGCACGGAACCTTGTTCAAGGTGTGGCTGGTCTTAGCCTTGAAGGAACCATCCTTGTTCA